>CAYUJH010000141.1:0-6057 GCA_964444995.1 uncultured Roseobacteraceae bacterium
TAAAAATATGCGCAATATCGGTTAACTTGCAAGAAATTTGGCAGTGCGCATGTGTGCGCTGCACAAAGTGTTATACAAACCTACTACTTCTGTTGTATCAAATATTCGTATAAATAAATAGTAATTAGGATTTTCAATGTACCCAAACGTTATTACAAAAACGATAAGTCTCCCCGACGGTAGAGAGATAATCGTAGAAACAGGAAAACTCGCCAAACAAGCAGACGGCGCAGTAGTGGTGAAAATGGGTAAAACCATGTTGTTGGCCACCGTTGTATCAAGCAAGGAACCTAAAGAGGGGATTGACTTTCTACCTCTTTCGGTAGATTACCAGGAAAAATTTTCAGCAGCGGGTAAAATCCCCGGCGGCTTTTTGAAACGCGAAGGCAAACTGAGCGACTACGAAGTACTTACTTGCCGGCTTGTGGATAGAGCAATTCGCCCGCTCTTCCCCGACCACTATTACTGCGATACGCAGGTAAATATCTCGCTCATTTCGGGCGATAACGATGCACATCCGGCGGCTCTTGCGGCCCTCGCTGCCTCGTGCGCGCTTTCCGTATCGGATATTCCCTTTGGCGGCCCTATTTCCGAGGTGCGCATCGTGCGCTACAACGGCGAGTTTTTGATAAATCCCCCGCTCGAAGCCCGAGAAGGCAGCGACCTCGATTTGATTGTTGCCGCTACGTACGACAACATTTTGATGGTAGAGGGCGAAATGAGCGAAGTGTCGGAAGCCGATATGCTCGAAGCCTTGCGCGTAGCCCACGATGCTATCAAGCCGCAATGCCTTATGCAAAAAGACCTCGAAGCAGCGGTTGGCAAAACCGAAAAACGCGCACTCTTTCCCGTAGAAGAAGACGAAACGCTCCGCAAGGAACTCTACGACCTGATGTACGACCTGATGTACGACGTTGCCAAGTCGGGCACGAACGACAAGGCACTGCGCAAGCAAATGTTCAAAGACATTCGGCAAGCGTATGTTGATGCCCTGCCCGAAGAGCACGAGGTAAACCTTGGGCTTGCCAAGCGATACATGTACGAGATAGAGAAAAAAGCCTCGCGCAATGCTGTGTTGAAAGAACGCATTCGCCTCGACGGGCGCAAAACCGACGATATTCGCTTCATCTGGGGCGAGGTGGACTATCTGCCCGCAGCCCACGGCTCGGCGGTATTCACACGCGGCGAAACGCAGTCGCTTACTTCGGTAACCCTCGGCACCAAACTCGACGAGCAACTTATTGACAGTGCGCTGTACAAAGGTTCGAGCAAGTTTATCCTGCACTACAACTTCCCCGGCTTTTCTACCGGCGAAGTAAAACCCAACCGCGGCCCGGGCCGGCGGGAAATTGGGCACGGAAACTTAGCACACCGCGCACTTTCTAAAGTAATCCCGACGGACAACCCCTACACGATTCGCATCGTTTCGGACATTTTGGAGTCGAATGGCTCTTCGTCTATGGCGACCGTATGTGCAGGCTCGCTCGCGCTCATGGATTCTGGCATCAAAATAACATCTCCGGTTTCGGGTATTGCTATGGGCATGATTTCCGACGCTGAAACGGGCGAATACGCAATTCTGTCCGACATTTTGGGCGACGAAGACCACCTTGGCGATATGGACTTTAAAGTAACCGGTACAGAAAAGGGTATCACCGCTTGCCAGATGGATATCAAGGTGGATGGCCTTTCTTACGAGGTACTTCACAAGGCGCTCGAACAAGCCCGCGTAGGCAGATTGCATATCTTGGAAAAAATGAAAGAAGTGCTTGCCGAGCCACGTGCCGACTTCAAACCGCACGCACCGCGCTTCGTAGTCATCGAAATTGAAAAAGAGATGATTGGCGCAGTAATAGGCCCAGGCGGCAAAGTAGTACAAGAAATTCAGAAAGAGTCTGGGGCAACGGTAGTCATCGAAGAAAACGACAAAGTAGGTTTGGTCAATATTTTTTCGAGCAACCAAGCCTCGCTCGATAATGCCGTGCAGCGCGTAAAAGCGATTGTAGCTATGCCGGAAATAGGCGCAGTGTACGACGGTATCGTTAAATCGGTAACATCTTTTGGTGCATTTATCGAGTTTATGAAGGGCAAAGAAGGCCTTTTGCACATCTCGGAAATTACCTGGAGCCGCCTCGAATCTATGGACGGTGTGCTCGAAGTAGGTGAAGAGATTAAAGTAAAACTCACGGAGGTAGATAAGAAAACCGGCAAGTACCGCCTATCGCGCAAAGTGCTTCTGCCAAGACCCGAAGGGAGTACCGGCGGCAGTGGCGGCGGCGGAAATAGCGGTGGCGGCCCACGCGGTGGAGGCGGGCGTAGAAACTAAAATTTTCGACTTCTTTTCGCTTAAATTTTGATATGTGCTTGCCGCGTTGTATCTTTTGCTGCAAATTGCAGAAACCTTTTTTTCCGCACGTACGGCGCGGGGGACAACGCAAGGGAAATAAATCCGTAGGTGTACTCCAAAGACAAACAAGCACTATCAAACAAAGCCATGAGACAACTGAAGATTAGTAAGCAAATTACCAACCGAGAGAGTCAATCGCTCGATAAGTACCTACAAGAAATCGCAAGGGTTAGTCTGCTTACCGCAGAAGAAGAGGTAGAGTTGGCGCGTCGTATTAAGCAAGGCGACCGCGCCGCCCTCGAAAAACTTACCAAGTCGAACCTGCGCTTTGTTGTTTCGGTTGCCAAGCAATATCAGCACCAAGGTCTTACCCTCGGCGATTTAATCAACGAGGGAAACTTGGGGCTTATCAAGGCTGCTGAGCGTTTCGACGAAACACGAGGATTCAAATTTATTTCCTACGCCGTTTGGTGGATTCGCCAGTCTATCCTGCAAGCACTCGCCGAGCAGTCGCGCATTGTGCGCCTGCCGCTCAATCGGGTAGGCTCGCTCAATAAAATCAGCAAGACCTTTGCCGAGCTTGAGCAACAGTACGAGCGCGAACCCTCTATGGAAGAACTCGCCGAGGAACTAGAAACTACTGTGGCCGAAGTGGTCAATACGCTCAAAGTATCGGGCAAACATATTTCGATGGATGCGCCCTTCTCTTCAAAAGAAGACGAGGGTAATCTGTACGATGTGATGCCCGGTAACCAAGAGCACAACCCCGACACCAATTTGCTCCACGAGTCGTTGCGCAACGAACTCCTCCGCGCACTCTCTACGCTAAGTGCCCGCGAAGCGCAAGTCGTGGCTCTGTTCTATGGTCTGGAAGGTGGGCACTCGCTTACGCTCGAAGAAATAGGCGAAAAGTTTGCCCTTACCCGCGAGCGCGTGCGCCAAATTAAAGAAAAGGCGATACGCCGGTTACGCCACAAAACGCGTTGCCGAAGTCTGCAACCGTTTTTGGGATAAGCCGACAGTTTTCTGTACGTAGCCAAAAAGATGCAATCCTGTGGGAAGGCATCTTTTTTTATGACCGCAGCGCACCTTTTTATTTTTCTCAGCCTTGCAAAAGAAACTCTCTATCCTCGTGCCGGTATATAACGAAGCCCCCACAGTGCGGCTCTTGCTCGAGCGCGTGCGGAGCGTATCCTTGCCCGTAGAAAAAGAAATCATCGTGATTAACGACGGTTCTACCGACAACACGGAGCAAGAAGTTCAAAGCTTCCAGCAAGCACATCCTTGCGTGGTCTATCTAAAAAACCACCGAAATGCGGGCAAAGGCGCGGCGCTCCACAAAGGCATCGCTGCGGCTACCGGCGACTGGATTCTGATACAAGATGCCGACCTTGAATATACGCCCGAAGACTATGAGCGGCTCCTTGCTCCTGCACTCGCCGGCCATGCCGACGTGGTCTATGGTTCGCGCTTTGTGGGCAGTACCCCCCACCGCGTACTCTATTTTTGGCATTACATGGGAAATCGGTTGCTTACGTTTCTTTCCAATATGTTCACGAACCTGAACCTGACCGACATGGAAACTTGCTACAAGTTATTCGATGCCAAGCTGCTCAAGTCGCTGAAATTGCGGGAAAAACGATTTGGCTTCGAGCCGGAGGTAACTGCTAAGATGAGTAAATTCCCTAACGTGCGGGTGTATGAAGTAGGGATTTCGTATTTTGGTCGTACGTACCGCGAAGGCAAAAAAATACAATGGAAAGATGGCTTTCGCGCACTGTATTGCATTGTACGCTATAATCTATGGTGAAAATATTTTACGAACTAGAAGGCTGAAATATCTGCTTGGCAGCCCATGCGAGTTGTAGCCATCCGCCGATAAAGAACACGCCACCCAAGGGGGGGATTGCGCCCAGCAGACCAATGTTTGTAAAACAAAGTAGATAGAGAGAGCCGGAGAAAAGGGGTATTCCTCCTACAAATAGCCACGCAGCACGCCTGAGCGATTTGTTAGCCGCAGAGGTGCGTGCCAAGAGTACCGAAATGGCTAACAGGGCCAGCGTATGGTAAAAGTGATAGGCAACGGCAGTTTGATAGGTTTCGAGCCGGCCGCTCTCTTGCAAGAAAGCCTTGAGGGCATGTGTGCCAAAAGCACCGAGGCCTACAGCCAACGCACCGTATATGGCGGCGATACGTAAAAAAAGAAAAGATTGCATGGCGTGTATAAAAAGTGAGCGGCAGGCAAGATACGCATTTCCCTGCCGTATGCACTCTTTCAAACGCCTTTTGTAAAAAATCGTTTGGAGTTTCTAAAGATTTCACCGACCTTTCTGCCCAACTATGCAATATCACCTCTAAGATTTTTCTATGGAACACAACGATAAGACCCCCAAAAAAGCAGCCGATGCGCATGTGCAAAAGTTTGGTGTGCCCAAAACCCGCGAGCGCGTACTCGAAGCACTTTCAGCAGCATATATCGACCAGCAACTTGAAACCGATGAATATGAAAAGCGCATCGAGCTGGCTTACCAAGCGCGCACGCTCGACGAGTTGGAGCAAACCGTGTACGATTTCCCCAACCGCGATAGCATCATGCAACGCCCAGTACGGCCACAGGAGCCGCGCCCCTTTGTGGGGGGAGGTGCACAGAGTGTGCCGCAAATGACTCTTATCGGCGACCGCACGCTGACACATCTCGATTTTGGCGCACAACCCTTGCAGGCCTTTCAACTGATAGGCGATTTTACGGTGGATTTGCGCAATGTACCCGACGGCTCCTTGCTCGAGTTGCAGGCCTTCAGTCTTATTGGCGACATGAAAGTGCTAGTCCCTGCGGGCATGACCGTAGAGCAGCGGAATCTCATGACGCTCATCGGAGAGGTACGCCGGCGAAAAAAACGCGAGATGGTCAAGATGTTCAAAAAGTGGTTCGGTAAGGCCGAAGAGTCAGAAGCCGACGTGCAGCGGCGCGACCCGACCAACGCTGTGCTGCGCCTAAAAGGCTTCAAACTTATAGGAGATATTACAATTATAGATTGCTAATGCGGTGAAATACTACGAGAAATTTCTCAACGGCGGAGTAGGGAAAGTGCACGCTTTACCATCGTGATTTCTTGCTGGTAGGCTTCCCACTCTGGGGGGGCGCTTGCTGCCGAAGCCTCTGTTTTTGCTACATGCTCTACAAGGAGCAGTGCAGCTACTTCGTCTTTTCCTTTTTGCTTTACCGGAATCCAATGGAAGTATGGGCAATCGGTGTTTTGGGAAACGCGCTCGTGATGGGGCGTACCATTTAGCCATACCTCCTGCTCTACATGCCGAAACGCATCGGCGTATGCTGCCCACGGCATATCTTCGTGTGTTTTACCGGCTACAAACTCGGCACTCACGATGCCGGCAAGGTGTAAAAATGCTGTGTTGGCACCCATAAATTTGAGGGACACGTCTTTCCAAGCGAGCGCAACTGGCAAGCCGTTCATCAGTTGTCGGAGTAGCTCGCTATATGTTTGCCATTCGCCCACGCGTTGGTGGAGCAGTTTTGTTTTTTGGTCCCATTCTACCAACTTGGCTTGTATGTCTTGTTCGTTAGCAGCTTGGCGTTCTTGGTGATGCTGGGTAAGTTCGGTAAGTTTTTCTTTCAGGCCGTTGAGTTGGGTCTCGAAGGCCGCCCGCTCGTTTACAAGGGCAGAGACATCGCGCATATAGACAATATA
>CAYUJH010000142.1:0-6003 GCA_964444995.1 uncultured Roseobacteraceae bacterium
AGCAAAAAGTTTGGGTGCGCGACTGTGGGCAGTAGTTTTCGGTACGTTGGCACGATGTCCATATTGCTTACCACTACCTGTGCGGCAATTTTTTCGCCAGCCACCTCGACCCCCACAGCGTTCTTACCCTTCAGCAGAATTTGCTGCACTGGGGTTTGGTAGTGGAAGCGCACCCCGAGCGTCTCGGCCAAGGCGACCAAACTCTTCACAATGCCGTACATGCCGCCTTTGGGGAAGTACGCGCCTAGCGTATGTTCGAGATGCGGAATAATGTTAAGCGTGGCAGGCGCTTGGTAGGGGTCGGAGCCGTTGTAGGTGGCGTAGCGGTCGAAAAGGCGCAGCACACGGCTATCGGAAAAGCGGGCTGCATTGGCTTGGTGCATGGTGCGGAACGCATCGAGCTGCCCCACGCGCAGGAGCGAATGTAGCGTGCCCGCAGTTAGGTACGTGCTCAGTCTATGCAGCGATTTGCGCAAAAAGACGTGCTCGGTAAGGGTGTACAACTGCCGACTTTTTTCCAAAAAGGCATGTACCGATGCGCCCGTTTCGGTTGTTTTTTGCTCAATTTCGCGGGCGAAGTCTGTAGGTTTTGCCCATGCGTCGAGCTGCGTACCGTCTTCGTAGAAATAGCGCGTGATGAGAGGGAGTTGAGCATAGGCAAACGAAAAGTCGGCGGCTTGCTGGCCGGCAAGGGCAAAGAGCGCGTCCACTTCTTGCGGCAGGGTAAAAAGCGAGGGCCCTCTATCGAAGCGGAAGCCGTCGCGGCGTAGTTCCGATAGCTTACCGCCGGGGTGTGCGTTAGCTTCAAACACCGACACCTCAAAGCCTTGTACGGCAAGGCGGATAGCGGTGGCAATGCCTCCGATACCCGCCCCTATAACTGCTGCCGTTTGTTTGCTCATGCAATTTGTTGTATGTTAACCAAAAAACTCCTTCATACGGTCGAAGAAAGAACGCTCTTGTTTGTCGGGGCTGGGTTGAAAGTTTGCTGACTTCCGCAACCCCTCAAGAATTTTCTTTTCGTCGTTGCTAAGTTTTTGTGGTGTCCAGATGTTTACATGGATAAGCTGGTCGCCGGTGCTATACCCGTTCAGGTCGCGGATTCCTTTGCCGCGCAGGCGCAGGATTTTCCCGCCTTGCGTGCCGGGTTCGATGTTGATTTTGACCTTGCCCTGAATCGTGGGGACTTCTACCGTTTCGCCGAGTGCGGCCTCTATGAAGCTAATGTGCAAGTCGTAATGAATGTTGGCACCGTCGCGCTTTAGTTCTGGGTGCTCCTCCTCTTCGATAACAATGAGCAAATCGCCGGGGACACCGCCGCGTTTGGGGGCATTTCCTTTGCCGCTCATCGAAAGTTGTACGCCTTCGGTAACGCCTGCGGGAACGCGTATGCTAATGACCTCTTCTTTGTAGATTCTGCCTTCGCCCTGGCAGGCAGGGCAGTGGGTCGAGATGATTTTACCTTCACCGTCGCAGGTGGGGCAGGTACTGGTAGAAATCATTTGCCCCAACATGGTATTAACTACTTTCCGAACCTGTCCGGTACCGCTGCAAGTGGAGCAAGTAGTTAGCTCCGTACCATTTTTTGCGCCGTTGCCTCCGCAGGTATCGCAGCTTACGTAGCGTTTTACTTTGATGGTTTTTTCTACGCCGTTGGCAATTTCTTCGAGATTGAGCTTGAGTTTGATGCGCAGGTTTGAGCCTTTTCGGGCACGGCTTCCGCCACTTCTGCCTCCGAAGAAACTGCTACCTCCGGCGCTACTTCCGAAGATGTCTTCGAAGCGCGAGAAAATATCATCCATGTTCATACCGCCTCCGCCACTGAAGCCTCCGCCGCCTTCCATGCCGGCATGTCCGTAGCGGTCGTAGCGCGCACGCTTGTTCTCATCGCTCAACACCTCGTAGGCTTCGGCAGCTTCTTTGAATTTTTCTTCCGCTTCCTTATCGCCCGGATTTTTATCGGGATGGTACTTGATAGCTATTTTTCGGTACGCTTTTTTTATTTCGTCTTTGGCTGCGCTGCGGCTTACGCCCAAGATGTCGTAATAATCTGTTTTGGCCATGTTTGTATGTATGTAGGCTAACTATTTTTTGGTAATGAGAGCATGTTGAAAAAGGCGAAGTCTTTCGCTGTGGGGGCTATGCACCTACCACCACTTTGGCAAACCGGATGACTTTTTCTTCGAGCCAATATCCCTGCTCTACCACATCGACAATTTTGCCCTTTAGGCTTGCGTCGGGTGCTGGGATTTGAGTAATTGCTTCGTGGAGTTCGCTATCGAAGTCGGCACCTTTAAGGTCGCCCATCGGCTTTAAGCCTTTATTTTCGAGCGTTTTTTTGAATTTATGGTAGATAATATCAAAGCCTTCTTTTAGTGTATGGGCCTCTTCGGGCAGTTCGCCCATTGATTTTTGTGCACGCTCGAAATCGTCGAGTACGGGCAGCAACGAGGTCAGGATACTTTCTCCGGCAGTTTTTACGAACTCTATTTTCTCTTTGGCCGTACGACGACGGAAGTTTTCAAAGTCGGAATATAGGCGCAGATACTTGTCTTTCATTTCGGCAAGTTCGGCAGCAACTTTAGCGCCCTGTTCGTGGGCAGTTTGTGGCTCTGCGGGCTGTTCGTGGTCGGTAGTTGCCGTTTCCTCCGCTTCTATAGGCTCATTTTGCGGCTCGTTTGGGTTGTTTTGTTCTTTTTCCATGGTTCTGCTCGTGTTTGCTATGTGAAAAAATCAGACCGTAGAACATTTTATGATGTTGTGTTAGGTCTTTTATGTAAAAGGCGATGTATCCTTAAAAAGGAAAAGGGCAGGAGCTGAAATGCTTCGCCCCTGCCCTTGTTTTTCAATTATGTTGCCATGTGCGTACTCCTGCCAAAATGCTTGCAGATACTGTACGTATGTCCCTGCGCGTGGAGGTTTTTTGGCGCATATCTGCCAAAATAACCGATTTTCTGCCTTGTACCTGTCAGTACGTAGCAGGTTTATTGGGCAAGTAGCGTGCCTTGTTTCATTTTTTCGGCGTTTTCGGCGATACGTAGCTGCTCCACAAAATCGCCGATGTGGCCGTTCATTACATTGGGGAGGTTATAGACGGTGTAGTTGATGCGGTGGTCGGTTACGCGCCCCTGCGGGTAGTTGTAGGTGCGAATCTTATCGGAGCGGTCGCCACTGCCCACCATCGATTTGCGGGCTGCGCCCATTTCGTCTTGGTGTTTTTGCAATTCTATTTCATAAATGCGCGAACGCAACACGCTCAGGGCTTTTTCGCGGTTCTTAATTTGCGACTTTTCGTCTTGGCATTGCGCCACTACGCCGGTAGGCAAGTGCGTAATGCGCACGGCCGAGTACGTAGTATTCACCGACTGCCCACCCGGCCCCGACGAGCAGAACGTATCTACTTTCAAATCGGATGGGTTGATTTCTACCTCTACGTCTTCCATTTCGGGCAATACGGCTACCGAGGCGGCGGAGGTATGTATTCTCCCCTGCGTTTCGGTGGCGGGGACGCGCTGCACGCGGTGCACGCCCGACTCAAACTTGAGTTTCCCGTACACGTCTTCGCCTTCTACAGAAAGAATAAGTTCTTTGTAACCGCCCGACGTGCCTTCGGTGTAGTCCATCATAGCCATTTTCCAGCCCATCGCCTCGGCGTAGCGTTGGTACATACGTGCCAAATCGCCTGCGAAAATAGCCGCCTCGTCCCCGCCAGTCCCCGAGCGAATTTCCATGATAATGTTCTTGCTGTCGTTAGGGTCTTTGGGAATAAGCAATACCTTTAGCTCTTCTTCTTGCGCTACTTTTTGCTCTTGCAAGGTTTCGAGTTCGAGCTTTGCCATTTCCCGAAATTCAGGGTCTTTCTCTACGGCCAGCAGTTCTTTTGCACTCTGTATGTTATCGAGTACATTTTTATAGCTTTTATATGCCTGCACTACTTTTTCTAACTCTTTATACTCGCGGTTGAGTTTCACGTATTGCTTCATATCGGAAACCACTTCGGGTTTCACTATTTCTTCGCTTACCTCGTCAAAACGTTGTTTGATGGCCTCTAACTTCTCTATCATGTGTGTTGTATTTATAGCTAAAATGTATGAGTAACTACCTAGGTATTGTGTTCGGTTTTCTTACGTAAAAGAGCCACGAAATACGTACGTATGCACGGTCTCGTAGCTCTTATTTTTTTGTGAGGGGCTTTATTTTCCTTTCTCGTTGTTTTTTTTGAGGGTTTGCTCGCCATCTTCGTTCCAAGCGCGTTGCACTACCGGTTCCACGTTTTTAAACACATCTTTGCGCGGTTTGTGCATCACTTCTTGTTTTTTGCGCTGATAGCCGTTGGGCTGAATGTAGTCGTAATATTCTATCCAAAGTTCTATTTTTTCATCTTCCAGATATTCGCCCACTTCTTTTAAGTTTCCACTTTCGTAGAACGACATGTACATACCCTCTCTTTTGCCATAGTGCACCGGGACGATTTCTTTGATTGCGCGTGTATCGTGCGCATAGCTGCTAATTTGCGCATCTTTGGGGAATCCTTTGTTCCAATAGGTTTTATCGAGTAGGTTTCCGTACTTATCGAAGCGCTCCCACCGGCCGTGCTTCACTCCTTTGTAGAAATAACCGGCTTCCATAACCGCACCGTTGACCACGCGCTCGTATTTTCCGTGCAAAGGCAACTTGTTCTCTTGCTCGGTTACGTTGCGCAACCGCACGACTTCCTTCTTTTTGGGGTCGTACAGGTATTTGGCATATACGTAAAGGTCGGGCAGTTCAAACTTGGGGAGCAGATAGAAGCGCGTGAAGGTGATGGTGGTGTTTTTCTTGTTTTTTATGGATTTACGCTTGCATTTTACGTCGTAAAACACATTTTTTTTCTGTTTTTTCTTTTCTTCTTTTTCTTTTTTCTTCTTGTCGTACGCGCCGGGGTTTAGCTCTATGCTAGGTTTGCTATCGGCGGCAACGTCGAGGCGTACAGGGGGCGTGTCGGCTTTTTTTTGTGCGTGGGCAGCGTATGCCCATCCCATGAGAAAGAAGAGTACGATTCCGAAACGTGTCATGTAGTTGAATGAATTTTTTTAAAAATAACGGTGCAAAGGTACTACTTTGTCGGTCAACAATGGAATAGGGGAATTATGTTCCCCTAGTTTCCGTCGTCGTCGAGGGGTTTATCGTCTATGCTGCCGTCGCCATCGCCCATTTCGCGGGTGGGCACTACGGGTGCCGAGAAGTCGCCGCCGCCAGCGTAGATGCGTGCACGGTTCATAAACCCTTCGATGAGCCTATCCGAGCCGCCGGTTGCTGGGGTGCGCGCCTCTTTCAAGACTCCTTTCTCCTTTTTGAGCGCCTCCATATAGTCGGGGTTGTCGGCAAAGGTTTTAATGTCGGCTTTGTCTATGCCAAAGTAAAACTTCTTGCCAGTTTTCGTTTTCAGGATAACGTGTGCAGTCTGTCGGTTGTCGCCCATCGGAATTTCGATGACTCCTTCTACATACGACTCTATTTCTTCCTTAAACACACTGGAAAGCCCTAATTTGCCTCCCACGCTGTAAAAGGCTTTGTGTTCTGGCGACCACTGGAAGGTAACGTCTGAAAAAACGATGCCGCCCTTTAGGTGGTCGTACACGCGGTCGCCTTTGCTGATGCGTTTTAGGTCGCGGTCGGAGAGGAACGGAGCGAGTGCTTGGCGTAGCTTTTTTGTGCTGGGGTATTTTATGATGTCGTGATAGGCTTCTCCTTTTAGGCCGTCCACTAAGGCATTACGCACGGGGTTGCCCAACGAAAAGTCGAGTACGACTACGCTTTTGAACACGTAGTTCTCTTTCTGAAGATTCACCCCGCCCACTACCGAGGAGCGGAAGGTATATTTATCGCTTGGGTCCAAGAATTCCATCTCGCCTTCTATGCCCACGCTGTCGTGCGCGAAGCTGTAAAAAATGCGGTTGCCTTTCAGGCTAAGGCTATCGAGCTTTTCGGTAGGTGCGGCTTGGTAGCCATTGAGTTCGGGCT
>CAYUJH010000143.1:0-3828 GCA_964444995.1 uncultured Roseobacteraceae bacterium
CGTGGTTAGGCTTGCTGAAAGCCGAGCGCGACCCAGCGCGTTTTGCCCGCGAACACAAGCCACGCAAGGGGATGCTCGGCAAATGGTTCGATGTGCGTTTGGCACACGAAATGTACCTGATTCGGCAAGGCAAAACGCGCCCATGGGGTACTAGTAGCTTCGCTGTGGCTCGGAAAAAAGCATAGCACTTGTTTTTCTAATTCTTTACGAATATGTTCTTTTGTTTGATTGCAAAGTGGGTGCTGCCCCACTAACCCTCCAATACCTTCTCCTTTTTTATTTGCTGCATATTTTCTCATCCTACTCCCCCCAACTTTTAAACCCCTGCACAGTCAGATTTTGTTTGTGCGGCTGTCTTATAGCATACAGAGCGTTTGGCGGGTGCGTACGAGGTGGAGAGATTTTTGACTTTTAGCAATCCGTACGGAGACGAATGCCCCCTACGTGCTGCGTTCTACGTATAGCACTCATACGCTTGCCAGCACTATTTTTTCACTTCAATCCTTATACCGTATGCGAATGTTTCTTTCTATGTGCGCATTCTTGTGGTTGTTGCCTGCAACTGCGCAAGAATTTGCCCTTCTCAAAACCCTACAAGCCCATACGCAGGCTATTACGTATTTGCAGTTTGACCAACGCGCAAACCAACTGTTGAGTGGCGATGCCAGCGGCACGATTCTGCTGTGGGACGTACGCTCGGGCGAGGTTGTTCGGCGTTTTGAAGGACACACCGGTCTGATTACCGACCTACAATTTACCCGCGATGAAACCAAATTTTTAAGTGCCTCGTACGACGGCTCGGTACGCGTGTGGGAGGTTAGTACGGGCAAGTCGTTGCACCACATTCTAAATTCAGCGACAGCGTCGTACGCGGGGGTGAAGGGCAACGAACCAACCTTCGCACGCTTTTCGCCCGATGAGCGCGCGGTGTGGTTCGGAGGCTACAACCGCCAGATTCTGGCGGCAGACCTTGTGCAGGGGAGTAGGCCCGCTGTTTTGTACGAAGAGCCACGCTTTGGCATTACCTCCGGAGAATTTTCGCCCGACGGTACGTTTTTCGCCTTCGGCAGTGGCGGCACGGTCATCTTGCTCGACTATCCGAGCGGGCGGCTACGAAAAATGTTAGGAACGTATAGTAACTACGAAAGCTCGGTCTGCGAAATTACCTTCCACCCCACCGACCGCTCCCTAGTTACATGGCTCACCGGTGGGCGCATAGAGTTTTGGAATGTAGAACAAGGCCGCATACAACAGCATATACAAGCAACCCACGAACTTGGCTCGAGCCTTGTAGCCTTCGATGCCACAGGCGAGGCGATGCTGACCGGCAACTTGCAGGAAAAAACGCGGATATGGGATACAAAATCGCGGCGCGTGGTGCAGGAACTAGGTACGGCAGGCGAGCACAGCCGCGCCGTGAAAACCTTTTCGTTCAGTGCCGATGGGCGCTACATTGCCACCGGTGGCGACGATACGCGGGTGAACATTTGGCACAAACCAGCTCCTACGCCCGTGCTACCTCCCGACGAAGTGCGTATCGCCGAGGAAACTCCTGTGCGCCCACCCGAAAAAGATGAGTTTGTGTTAGAGCATGTGCATTTTTTGCAAAGTAGCAGCATTTTCCTCGATTCGGCCAAGGCAACCGCCGAGCTGAACCACCTTGTTGCGGTGATGAAAGCCTATCCCCGCCTTGTCATCGAACTGCAAGGCCATACCGACGACCAAGGGCATTCTTATGGCAATTTGGTGCTGTCGGAACAGCGCGTGGAGGCTGTCAAAGCACACGTAGTAGGGCAGGGCATAGACCCTAAACGCGTGAGTACCGTGGGTTTTGGGGAAAGCCGACCTCTTGTACCTAACATCACGGAAGAAAACCGACAAAAAAACCGCAGGGTAGAAGTGAAAGTAGTGAAAAGATAAGGCCTTAGCCCTACTTTATGCACAAAGGAAGCGCATTTTCGTTACCTTCGCTGGTAGAAAGGCCTACGTGCGGAGATGCACAACACCTACGCACTTGGCTCGTTATGATTTCAGACGAATCAATCCCCTAGCCGTATGCAACGCGTATTTCATTTTGTTCTATATGTGTCATTTTCTACCCTATTTGGGTGTGCCACCGGCAAAACTACTACCTCGCGTACAGAATTTAACGACGACCTGACGCAATACAGAGTGGTGTTGGCAACGAAGCTAAACGACGAGCTGCCTACAAACACCAACGAGTATGAACTCGACGCAACCGCGTGGTCAGCCGTTGCCCCAGCTGCGAGTGTAACCAACGAACTGCTCGGAAGAATAGCGCAGCGTTCGCGTAGCAACCGCTCTGTCAGCTCGTTCTCGGGCTTTCGGGTGCAACTCTACTCCGGCGGCGACCGTGGGCTGGCGCGGCGCATGGTCAACTACCTAGAGGACACGCTCAAAACAGAAGAACCAGTGTATTTGCACTACGAGCAGCCTAATTTCAAGGTTAAAATTGGCGATTTTCTCAACCGTGTAAAAGCCCACGAAGTACATGCCACACTCCGCGAAGCCTATCCCAATTCGCTTGTTATTCGCGATAATATCACCTTTAATTTGACCGAATACCTGTACGGAAAAACCGAAGACGACGTAGAAAAAACCCAAGACGAAGAATAAACGCTCTTATCCACGCACAGCGCACCCCATGATTACCGATTTAACCTTTCCTTATCTACTTCGCGAACCGACAAAAAAGGCTGCCTCTCCGAAAATGCTTCTGCTCCTGCACGGCTTTGGCAGCAACGAGCGCGACCTGTTTTCGTTTGCCAACACCCTCCCTGCCGAACTGCACGTAGTTGCCCCCCGTGCGCCCTACTCGGTGTTTCACGACGGCTTCGCCTGGTACGACATAGACCTTAGCCGAGGCGTAAAGTTCACCAACGCCGAGCAGGCCGTTCGCTCGGTAGAAGGCTTGCACACCTTCATCAAAGCGTTGCAGGAACGCTATGGCATACTCCCCAAAAATTTCTACATGGGTGGCTTTAGCCAAGGAGCTATCATGAGCTACGGCGTTGGCATCAACTACCCAGCTGTTTTGCGCGGTCTTGTGGCACTGAGTGGCTATGTATTGAAAGATTATATCCCCGAAACAATTGACCGTAAGGCCGTTAGCAAATTGCGTATTTTCGCACGACACGGTACCGCCGACGAGGTAATTCCTGTTCGCATGGGGCAAATGGGTAAAGAATTTATGGAGGCTCTGGGCGTTTCGGTCAACTATGGCGAGTATCCTGTGGGGCATGGCGTGCCGCCAGAAGGGCTTCAGGCACTCGTACAGTGGCTCAACGAAGCACTTGCCGACTAGAACAGCGTCTGTAGCTGTAGCAGGTCGCGGATTTCAGCGAACACCTCTGCCTTGTGCGCCTGCTCATGCGGATTATAAAATACACAGGGCATTCCCATGTTATTAGCTCCTAACACGTCGGTTGTCAAACTATCGCCAATCATGACGCTATTCGCAGCATTTCCCTGTACTTTGTTGAAGGCAAAGTCAAAAATTTGCGTAGCGGGTTTTTTGTAGCCAGTGCACTCCGAGGTAACCACTACCTCGAAAAAAGAGGCAAGCTGCGCACTTTCCAGCTTGATACGCTGCACGTCTTCAAAGCCATTGGTGAGGATATGCAGCCTATATTTTGGTGCAAGATACTGCAGTATTTCGTGTGCGTTGGCCATCGTGTAAGGCTTGGTAGGACAGCGGTAGAGGTATTCCGTGCCTAGTTTTTCGGCGGCAAGCAGCGGGAACTGCACACGTAAATTTTTGAAAATAAGGGGAAAGTAGCCGGGTTTCGTTCTTTCATATAAAAATTG
>CAYUJH010000143.1:3838-5895 GCA_964444995.1 uncultured Roseobacteraceae bacterium
TTGCGGTCGTACAGGCTCCACATGTAGTAGTTTACCTTGTAAAACTCTTCCAGAAATTTGGGGAAAGCAAGGCCGGTGTGCACGCCAATTTGGTACTCTTCAAACAGTTCGGTAAGTGTTTCGCTCGCGCAGCGTTCAAAGTCCCACAAGGTATGGTCGAGGTCGAAAAAAAGGTGTTGTATCGTTTCCATGTATATGCCAAGATTTATGTATATGCAATCGCCTCTAATTTGCGAAAAAACAATTACGTAGTATGTTGATTTTCAGAATACTAATCCTATAAAGTTTTTGAAAACCTTATAGAAACTGTGTAGAATAGCTTCCTTTATCTTCGGATAAACAGAAAATAAATATACGCCAAAAAGAATAGGAACAGGACGATGCCTTCAAAGCGAGTAACACGCAGGCGTTTTCCCGAAAAGAGCGTAACAAAGAAGAGCAGCACGCCAAAGAAAAAGAAGTAGTAGTCGAAGTTAAGGGCATGACTGTAGGTAAGGTCTCCCATAAAACTGCTAATCCCCAATACAAGCAATAGGTTAAACATACAAGAGCCTACAATGTTGCCCACTGCCAAGTCGAGACGGTTTTTTGCCACTGCCACAAGGGAGGTAGCCAGCTCGGGCAACGCGCTCCCCGGCGCGAGGATGAGCAAAGCAATCATCTTGCGGCTTACGGCAAATTGCTCGGCAAGGCTCAGGGCTTGTTCTACTACCAAATAACCGCCCAAAGGTACGCCAATAAAGCCTGCAAGCAGAAACGAGACCATCTTGCGGTCGCTCATTTGTTGTTGTGCGGTAGGCAATAAGCGGCTCACGTCTTTGCCTTCCAAAAAAGCAAAACCCATAAAAAGCGCGAAGAGGGCGAGCAATATCAGGCCGTCCCACTGGCTTAGGGTGTTTTCAAACTGGTTGAAAAAGATTTGGTCGTTGAGGAGTACAAATACAACTACGGTTGCCAATAAAGAGAAAGGGATTTCGCGGTACGCCGTAGATTTTTGCACGAACATCGGACGTATTGCGCCTAACAAACCCATCACCAAATATACATTGAAGATGTTACTGCCAATTACGTTGGCAAAGACCACCTCGTTTTCGCCCCGTGCACTCGAAATTACATTAATGACAATTTCGGGCAACGACGTGCCTAACGAAACCACCGTAAGGCCAATGGCTATTTCGGGGAGTTTGTAGCGCCGCGCCACAGCAGCTGCCCCTTCTACCAAAAAAGCAGCCCCCTGAATGAGCGCTAAAAAACCAACCAATAAGATGACAATGCTCGCTACAAGTTCCACGGATATATACTTGAAACTAAGTGATTTGGGAAAGTCAGGTCTTGTACGTCGTTAAAAAAGTAAGGTAAGCAAATCCTCAAATCGTATAAATTTTGGTACAAACGCCTGATAAGGAGCGAAAATATACTAGAATTTATTGGATTTGGGAGGATTTGGGTGCGTTCGCCACGAATTTTTTAGCGTTTCTTCGCTTTGGCAGCCACCAAGTCGGCTACGATTTGGGCAGAAAGCAAACACAGCGGGATGCCTCCGCCCGGATGCACACTGCCCCCTACGAAATACAAATTTTTGAGTTTCGACGAGAAATTAGGATGGCGCAGAAAGGCGGCAAAACGGTTGTTGCTGCTGTTGCCATACAACGCCCCCTGCCACGACGAGGTCTGTTGCTCGATGCCCACAGGGGTAAGTACATCTTCGCACAAAATATTGTTTTTCAGCGAGATATGTAATGTTCGTTCGATTTTTTCGAGGATACGTGCCCGTGCTTCGGGCAACCATGCGTCCCAGTCGTGTCCTGCGTTGGGCGGCACGTTTATCATCGTAAACCAATTTTCAGTGCCTGCTGGCGCGTCGGAGGGTTCTCGTTTTTGGCTGATATAGAGATACACCGTAGGGTCTGCGGCGAGGCGTTGCGCGTGAAAAATGGCGCGAAACTCGGCGGCGTAGTCTTCGCTGAAAAGCAGGTTGTGCAGGTCGAGCTGGGGGAATGTGCCTTGTATGCCCCAATAGAAAATGAGCGCGGAGCTAGAGCGCGGCTGATTGAGCA
>CAYUJH010000144.1:0-5814 GCA_964444995.1 uncultured Roseobacteraceae bacterium
TGAGCGAATCTTCTATGCAACTTATCCGCGATTGTGGCATTGGCGTAAGCAACGGAATAGGCATGTTAAAAGCCTCTGCCGCTAACTTTCCTATGGACTTTCTTTTCCTGCGCGACGACGACATCCCCGGCTACGTAGCCGACCAAGTAGCCGACCTCGGCATTATTGGCGAAAACGTCTTTGCCGAAACACAAAAAAATGTGGAAATTGTGCATCGGCTGGGGTTCTCGAAATGCCGCCTTTCGCTGGCTATTCCCAAAGCAGAGGAGTACCACGGGCTTTCTTATTTTGAGGGAAAATCTATCGCCACTTCGTACCCCAACTTGCTGGGTAACTTCTTGCGCGAGCAGGGCATTCGTGCCGACATCCACGAAATTAGCGGTTCGGTAGAAATTGCCCCAAGCATTGGGCTGGCCGATGCCGTATGCGACTTGGTTAGCTCGGGCAGTACGCTGTTTACCAATGGGTTAAAAGAAGTTGAGGTCATTTTTAAGTCGGAGGCAGTGCTCATTGCCCGCAAGGAATTATCGGACGAGAAACGCGCTATTTTGCAGCAACTGTTGTTCCGTATTGAGTCGTTGCAACGCGCAAAAAATAATAAATATATTTTGTTGAACGCACCCAAAAGCTCTGTGGAAACCATCCAAAAACTTTTGCCGGGCATGAAAAGTCCTACCGTAATGCCGCTCGCCGAAGAGGGCTGGGTCTCTATCCATTCGGTCATCAACGAAAACGATTTCTGGGCGCAAATTGAGGCCATCAAAGCCGCAGGCGCACAGGGTATTCTCGTTGTCCCTATCGAAAAAATGGTGCTTTAACCTTTGTTTGGCTCAAAAATCCTGAGCATACCGAAACGCATGAAGTTTGCAACATTTTGGTCTCATACATCATTCAAAATCAAGCGAATCACATCCTATCAATCCGTACATCAAGTGAGCCTTGGTATAAAATTCTTGTTACACGTTTACAACTCTTTGCATGATAGACATTGTTAAATACCCACAGCCCAATGCGTGGGCTGCCCTCATGGCGCGTCCTGTAATGGATTTGGCCGAGATAGAAGAGCGCGTAAAGCCCATTATGGAGCAGGTGCGCACCGAAGGAGACGAGGCGCTGCGCTTTTTCGCACAAAAGTTTGACCACGTGCGCCTCGAACAGCTACAGGTAAGCCGTGCCGAACTAGAAGAGGCAGCCCCGCTCGTGCCTCGTTCCTTGCGCAATGCCATCTTGCAGGCGAAGGAAAATATTGAAAAATTTCATGTGCTACAACGCGAGTTGGTCAAAAAGGTGGAAATCCTTAGTGGCGTAACGTGTTGGCGGAAAAGCGTGCCCATCCAGAAAGTAGGACTGTATATTCCCGGCGGTACGGCACCCCTGTTTTCTACGGTGCTGATGCTTGCCGTACCAGCCGTGCTAGCAGGTTGCCCCGAAATTGTGCTATGTACGCCACCAAACCGCGAAGGGAAGGTGCATCCCGCCATTTTGTTTGCCGCCAAAGAAGCCGGCGTTACGCAGATTTTCAAGGCGGGCGGTGCGCAAGCCATTGCCGCGATGACCTACGGGACAGAAACCGTACCGGCTACCTACAAGATTTTCGGGCCGGGCAACCAGTATGTTACCGCCGCCAAGCAACTCGCCCAGCGCGAAGGCGTGGCGATTGATATGCCCGCCGGCCCGTCGGAAGTGCTCGTCATCGCCGACGACACGGCGCACCCTGCCTTCGTAGCTGCCGACCTGCTCTCGCAAGCCGAACACGGCGAAGACAGCCAAGTGGTGTTGCTCAGTACGAGTGTGCGCCTCATGGAGCAAGTGCAAGAAATGCTCAAGAAGCAACTTGCTCTTTTGCCGCGCCAAGAAATTGCCCTAAAAGCCCTGCGCAACAGTCGCTTTATTTTGTTAGAAAGCTATACCAAAGTGTTGGAGTTTTCCAACGCCTACGCGCCCGAGCACCTTATCATCGCCACGGAAAAACCGCGCGAAATGGCGGAAAAAGTAACCAATGCTGGTTCGGTGTTTTTGGGGCACTACACGCCAGAGTCGGCCGGCGACTACGCTTCGGGGACAAACCACACGCTGCCTACCAACGGCTATGCCCGCAATTATAGCGGCGTATCGCTCGATAGTTTCGTTAAAAAGATTACCTTTCAGGAAATTACGCCCGACGGCCTGCGCAAGCTAGGCCCAACGGTAGAAACAATGGCGCAAGCCGAACTGCTCGAAGCGCACAAAATGGCGGTAACGCTGCGGCTCAAATCGCTTGAAAAATAAGAAAACGCGGGAGAAACGTAACAAAAAAACGCCTACGCGAAATACCGCAGTAGAAAAGCTACTAGGTTGATAAGCAATAAGAAACCTACCAATAAGCGTAGGCTCATGCGCTCGTCGCGCAGCCAATGCCCCACAGCGTGTGCCGTTCGCCCAATTTCTTGGCGCAACATTAGCCACAGCGGCGCAGAGAGCACTACGGCAAACAATACGATGCTCAATAGATAGCGCGTTTCGAGCTGGCTTGGGGAAAAAGAAAGTGTGTTCAAACAGATATAGGAATTAAATGGAAATAAAACAGCCAATACTACATAGGTCGGAAAAACTGTACCAAACCCGCATTTTTCTGCATTATTCGGTGGACTGTTTGTGTTTTTTTACAAAATAAGAAGATAGATGATAGTGGTAACAGGAGCGGCAGGCTTTATAGGAAGCTGCCTTATTGCGCACCTTAACGCGCACAATTTCAACGAGATAATTGCCGTAGATGACTTTTCGCGCAGCGATAAACTGCCCAATCTGGCCGGAAAGAAAATACGGGCGCGTGTGCCGCGTACGGACTTTTTTACGTGGCTCGATGCGCATCAGCAAGAAGTAGAGTTCATTTTCCACATCGGGGCGCGCACCGATACGACTGAGTTCGACTACGCCGTGTTTGAAGAATTGAATATCTCGTACTCAAAGAAGATATGGCAGGCCTGTTGCGCCTATCAGTTGCCGCTCGTATATGCCTCCTCGGCGGCTACGTATGGCTTGGGCGAACACGGCTACGACGACAACGAAGCCACCGTTGGGCAACTCAAACCGCTCAACCCGTATGGCGAGTCGAAAAATGTGTTTGACGTATGGGCCTTGCAACAGCCCGAAAAACCGTTTTTTTGGGCAGGATTGAAGTTTTTCAACGTCTATGGCCCTAACGAATACCACAAAGGACGCATGGCTTCGGTCATTTTCCATGCATTTCACCAAATCCGCAAGACTGGTGCGATGAAGCTGTTCCGCTCGCACAATCCCGACTTCCGCGACGGCGAGCAAAAACGCGATTTTATCTACGTAAAAGACCTCGTGGAGGTGCTCTATTTCCTAATGCATCACCGCAAAAACTCAGGGCTATACAACCTCGGTACTGGGGAAGCACGCACCTTCCTCGACCTAACCCGTAACACGTTCAAGGCACTGGAACTTTCTCCCGAGATTTCATTTATCGACACCCCTGCCGACATCCGCGATACGTATCAGTATTTTACAGAAGCCAACATGGAAAAACTCCGAAGCATTGGCTATACCAAACCCTTCCGCACCCTCGAAGAAGGCGTGGAAGAATACGTACAACTGTATTTAAAGCCCGAATATCAATACTATTAACGCATTGCATACTCGTTTTCTTTGCGTTATAAACATCCATAAAACATCTCTTTTTCATGCAAGCCTCTACCGAAACTCCCAAGCGCACGCTTTTTAAAATCTACCGGTCGTCGGCCGGTTCGGGCAAAACCTTTGCCCTTGCGAAGGAATATCTCAAGCTAGCGCTTACGGCAGGCAACCTGCGGGCAGGCTTTCAAGCAAATTACTACAAAAATATTTTAGCGATAACCTTCACCAACTTGGCGGCGAACGAGATGAAAGGACGGATTCTCTCGCAGCTGCAGCGATTTAGCACGCTGGAAGACATGAACGCCAACCCGATGCTCAACGCACTGTGGGAAGAGCTGGAAGAGGACTTTGGCAACGGGCACGCCCTCTCGAAGGAAATCTTGTGCCAACGCGCCGCCGAAGTGCACCGGCATATTTTGCACAACTACACCGATTTTTCGGTCAAAACGATTGATGCCTTTCATAACCAAATTGTGCAAGCCTTCGCACAAGATTTGCAGTTGCCCTACAACTACGAACTCGGCGACGATGTGGCCGAAGTGGTCGCCGAAGCGCTCGACCTCTTGCAGGCGCGTATCGCCCAAGGCGGCGAGCAGACCACGCTCACACGCTTGTTCCGGAAGGTAACGGCGCAACGCCTGCGCGACGAAAAAAGCTGGTTTTTTGAAAAAGACCTCAACGAATTTATGCAGGTGCTCTTCGAGGAGAACAATCAGCGGTACATTCAAATAGCGCAGCGGTTTTCGCTCGAAGAATGGCTAACGCTCGAAGAACAGTTAACCGCCTATCTTTCCGATACCGAACAGCAGATAAAAAAGCAGGGCGAACTCGCCCTTCAACTTGTTGAAAACGAAGAACTTACTCCCTCCGATTTTTATAACAGAGGAGGTATTTTGGGCTATTTCAAGGCGGCAAGTGCCGACCTAAAAAAGTTTTTTTCCGAGGATTTCAAAACAGCCCATAAAACCATTGCCGATAACAAGTGGACAGCCAGTAAGGTAACTGCCGCCACGCGCCATGCCATCGAGCGGATACAAAGCGACCTCACCCACGCCTACGAAGCCCTTGAAGCTATCAAAGAACACCGAAAAGGCGATTACCTGATTGCCAAAGCAGTGCGCAACAATATTTTCTACGTAGGCTTGCTGCGCACCATCGCTACGGAGGTGGAGCAGCTTAAACACGAGCGAGGCATTGCCTTTTTTTCCGACCTCACCCTGCGCATCAACGAAGTTATCGAGCGCGAACCAGTGCCCTATCTCTACGAGCGCGTGGGCGAAAAATATCAGCACATCCTCATCGACGAGTTTCAGGACACCTCGCAAATGCAGTGGCATAACTTACTGCCTCTGTTGCTCAACGCACTCTCTACACAGCATTTTAACATGGTGGTAGGCGATACCAAGCAGGCTATTTACCGTTGGCGCGGCGGCAAGGCCGATATGCTCGCGCACCTGCCCGATGTACGCACCCTAGCCGAAGACTCGCCGGTACAGCAAGAAACGTACCTGCTCACAACGAACAGTAAAGTTGTGCCGCTCGATACCAATCGCCGTAGCCACGAGGGTATTGTCGGGTTCAATAACGCGCTCTACACGCAGGTGGCTGCCTTGTTTCAAGAAACACACAAAAACGTACAGACCTTTTACGAAGAAGTGGTGCAAAAGCCCAGCAAAACGGGCGATAGCCACATAGAAATAGAACTTTTTGCGCACGGTATCCCTGCGGACGACTACGGGGCTGCAGTGCTTGCCCGCACCGTAGAAAAGATACAAGCGCTGCACGAGGCCGGCGAACGCTATGCCGACATGGTCGTGTTAGTACGCAAAAATCAGCAGGGAGTAGCCATTGCCGAAGCCTTGTTACAAGCACAGATTCCGGTAATTTCCAACGAGTCGTTGTTACTCGTTCATGCTGGCACGGTGCGCTTTCTTATGGGGTTCCTTCGGCTGCTTGTACTGCCTATCCCCGCTGCTGAAAAAATGCGCCTGCTACAGTTTTTGCACGCGCATTTTCACGCGCTCGAGTCAGAAAAATTTCCCGAAGCGGCGTTGGAAGGCAAAAAAGTCCTTGAAATCGCGCAGCGACTACACGAAAACGGCGAAGCAACCGAAACGCTCCGCTACATGACCGATACCTTCGGCGTTGCCTTGCCGGTAACACGTTGGCGTTTTT
>CAYUJH010000145.1:0-5800 GCA_964444995.1 uncultured Roseobacteraceae bacterium
TTTCGAGTGGGTTTGTCGTCATGAAATACGATAAGGAATGGAGCATACACACCAACATAGAAGATTTCGACGAAGAAATCCGCAGCGTATTGGAAGATAAAAACGGGAACGTATGGCTTAGTACGGAATACAACGGTCTAGTGCGGCTCGATTTTTCCAACAGTGAAGACTTCAAAAACCCTGAAATCGTTCATTACGGCATTGACGAAGGATTTACCTCTTTAAAAGGGCATCGCGTGTACGAAATAGCTGGCGAGATATACTCCGCTACCGAGCACGGCCTGTTCCGCTACGATGCCGCCACCAATCGGTTCGTGCCCGAAACTAAGTACGGTGAGCATCTTACCAACGGGCAACGCGCTATCATGCACTTTGTCCCCGGTGCCGATGGGCATACGTGGGTTTCTGCCTTCAAAAACGACCGCTTCCCCATCGGGCGGCTCACACGCAACTTCGACGACGGCTACACGTGGAGCGACGTACTACTGCGCCGCATTCCCACTATGGAAATTGAGGTAATTTACCCCGAAAGCAACGGCGTAGTTTGGATAGGCGGCACTGAAGGGCTATTTCGGTACGATGGGCGCGTGCGCAAAAACTACGAGCAGCCCTACGAAACGATTATCCGGCGCGTAGTGGTTAAAGAAGACTCGGTGGTGTACCGCCGCACCGGTCAACGCATTTCCCAAGAGCGCAACGTCATACTGTATCAGTTTAATAACCTGCTCTTTACCTTCGCGGCCACAAGTTTTGAAGACCCTACTGCTACGGTCTATTCGCATATCATGGAGGGCTACGAAACAAACTGGTCAGAGTGGTCGTCGGACACGCGCAAAGAATATACCTTGCCTGAAGGGAAGTACAGGTTCAAGGTCAAATCGCGCAACATTTATGGCGTAGAAGGAGCCACCGATGTCTATGATTTTCGCATTCTGCCCCCTTGGTATCGCACAATATATGCCTATTTAGCGTATCTTCTGGGCTTTGTGGGCATCGTATGGGGTCTTATTGCCATTAACACACAGCGGTTAAAGTCGGCTAACAAAAAACTAGAAAATGTAGTAGAGCGCAGAACGGAAGAAATCCGCGCCCAAAACGAAGAGCTCGAACGGCAGAAAGAGGAAATTATTTCGCAGCGCAACAACGTGGAACTGCAAAAAAATCAGGTCGAAAAAGCCTACAATAACATTCAGACTATCAGCGAAGTAGGGCAAAAAATCACCTCTACGCTCGACTTTGAGAAACTCATCCGTACCATCTATAAGAACGTAAACGAACTGCTCGATGCCTCTGCCTTTGGGGTCGGGATTTACAACGACAAAACCAAGCAACTAGAGTTTAAAGGCTTTATTGAAAAGGGCGAAGAACTACCCTTTTCTGCCGATAACGTGGACGACGAAACTAAACTCGCTGCTTGGTGTTTTCGCAATCTCAAGCCTGTAGTTATCAACGATATGGCTGCTGAATACGGCCACTACATCAAAGGAACGCTCAAAGCACGTACCGGTGAAGTTCCCGAATCGGCCGTGTATGTACCACTGTTGGTCGAAAACGAGGCTATGGGCGTAATGACCATGCAGAGTTTTAAGAAAAACGCCTACAAAGAACTCGAACTTACTATCATTCAGACCCTAGCTTCGTACATCGCCGTAGCGGTGGACAACGCCAAAGCCTACGAGGTAATTAAGGCGAACAACGCAAGCATGACCGACAGCATCCGCTATGCCGAAACCATTCAGCAAGCCATCCTGCCCTCGCGCGAGCGCATGAACGAAGCGCTGCACGAGTACTGCATCTTGTACCGCCCAAAAGACATTGTTTCTGGTGATTTTTACTGGTTCAATCACGTGGGCGATAAGATATTTTTGGCCGCCACCGACTGCACCGGTCATGGCGTACCCGGCGCGTTTATGTCCATCGTAGGCATTAACGTATTGAACGAAATAGTTAACATAGAACACGAACACGAGCCAGCCCGCATTTTAGAAACCTTAAACCGCTACGTAACCCTTTCGCTGCGGCAGCACGAGGTAAACAATGTGGATGGCATGGACATAGCCCTTTGCGTGGTCGAGCCTTGCGAAGGCTTTAAAACCAAGGTAACCTTTGCCGGTGCGAAACGCCCACTGTACTACTACTACAAAGGCGAACTGCACAAAGTAGAGGGCGTGCGCAAAACGATTGGTGGGGGCGTACGCCTAAACCGCAAACGCCGCACGTTCGAGCAGCACGAAATTATCTTGGAAGGCGAAGCTATCTTATACATGTGTTCCGACGGGTACATAGACCAGCACAACGCCCTGCGCGAACGGTTTGGCACGCTGCGCTTCGAGGAACTGCTGCGGCAAATAGCTCCGCTGCCCCTCGCCCAACAACAAGAACGCCTCGAAACTACGCTGCAAGAATATATGTGGGGGACTTCGCAACGCGACGACATTACCGTAATGGCGGTGAAAATCCTGTAACGCTCTTGCAATCAGCCTACTGCTATCTATCATGCGCCTCTTTTATACGCCCGAACTCCTTGCCGATACGCCCCTACCCTTCTCTGCCGAACTAAGCACGGAGGATGCGCACCACTGCACCAAAGTCTTGCGCCTGCGCACGGGCGACAGTGTAACGCTTGCCAACGGGCAAGGAGCATGGTTTCATGGGCAACTCACCGAAGTACATACGCGGCGTTGTACCGTGCAAATTGAGGCACAAGAACTTCATACACCACCCACACATCGTATTCACATCGCGGTAGCCCCCACCAAAAACATAGACCGCCTAGAGTGGTTCGTAGAAAAGGCCGTGGAAATTGGCGTGCAGGAAATTAGTTTTTTCCACAGCCGATTCTCGGAACGAAAAATCCTCAAAAACGACCGACTCGAAAAAATTGCGGTTGCCGCACTCAAGCAGTCGCTGCAAGGCTTTTTACCGCGCCTCAATCCGCTGTGTAGCTTTGGCGAACTGCTCGCGCAACTTCCCACAGAAGGGCAGCGTTTCTTAGCATGGACTCCAGAAGACCCTCGGCATTTCCTGAGCGAAAAAGCCCCTGCCGGCCAAACCTACCACGTGCTCATCGGGCCAGAAGGCGATTTTCATGCCGAAGAGGTAGCACAGGCACGCGCCGCTGGTTTTGTGTCGGTGAGCTTGGGAACGAGCCGCTTACGCACCGAAACGGCCGCATTGGTGGCTACCCACTTGCTTAATTTAGTAAATTTTAGGGCATCAAACTTATAAAAAATACTGACCTTCGAAGCCATGAAACACCTACAAATCTCTTTGCTGTGCGCCGTCCTTTTCGTGCTGCCCTTCTTTGCCTTCGCCCAACAGGCCGACGGCTTGCGCATTGCCAAGCTCAAATACAACGGCGGCGGCGATTGGTATGCTAACAAGACCTCGTTGCCCAACCTCATTGAGTTCTGCAACCGCAATTTGGGCATGAATCTCGCCCCCGATGAAGATGTCGTAGAGGTAGGAAGCGTGGAACTTTTCGGCTACCCGTTTGTACATATGACCGGGCACGGAAACGTCGTGTTTTCGGCGCAAGAAGCCGAAAATTTGCGCAACTACCTCATCGGCGGAGGCTTCTTGCACATAGACGATAACTACGGGCTTGATAAGTTCGTCCGTATCGAAATGAAAAAGGTGTTCCCCGAACTCGATTTCGTCGAACTTCCCTTCACACATCCTATTTACAATCAGCGTTTTAGCTTCAAAGATGGCCTGCCCAAGATACACGAACACGACGGCAAGCCAGCACAAGGCTTTGGCATTATTCACGAAGGCCGCTTGGTGTGTTACTACACCTACGAATGCGATTTGGGCAACGGCTGGGAAGACCAAGTTATCTACAACAATCCCGAAGAAATTCGACAGAAAGCCCTGCAAATGGGGGCAAATATTCTCTCCTACGCGCTCACGAACTTGTAAACTGCCATGTCGTTGAAAGTTATTTTGGCTTCGGTGCTATTTTATCTGTTTTATCTTGCGGTAGCCTTCGGACTTTCGGGCTTTTTAGACCGCGCCTATTCGGTCCTGCCCCAAGAGGGTACCGTGCAGCTTGCCCAAACCTCCCTATCGGTGGAACAAATGGCAGCACAGTACCGGCCTATATTTTGGCACCCTACCCAAAAAGAAACGCCTCCGCCGCAACGTCTCCTCTACGAGGTGATAGATAATAATGAATATTACACGCTCGTCTATCGAGTGGAATGGAAAAATGAAGTTGTGCCTCATGGCGTAAAAGACGTGTTGTACGCCGTATATCGGTTTTTGTATTATGGTTTTACGCTGCGCGACATTGAATATATACAACTTGATGTGCGCAAGCACGACGGAATGATAGAGCGCGTGCAGTTTGAAACAAAAACCACTGAAAACAACTACTATACTGTAGCGCAAGAGCATGTACTCCTTACTCTCCAACGAGCGAACGAGGCGGGCAGCTATCAGAAAACACTCCACCACGAAAACGCCCCAGCACCCGAAACCCTCTTGCTAGGCAATGCCCCTAACTTCCATATTAAAGTGGTTAGTTGGAACCACTTGATGGACATTGCGCCGACGGATTTTCAAGGAAATGGCTTCGAGCGTGTGCGCTTTGAACTTACCTACCTCACCGACAGTATATACAAGCGGTCTAAAATGGCACGGCGCGGCGAAGGGGACTTCAAAACCGCCGAAAGCCCGATGAATACGCCCATCATCTTTTTCGTGAGCATTTTCGTCATGTTTTATTTTGTAACTATTCTTGCCGACTATACCAAGAACAAAAATAAGTTTCCTCACGAAGTAGAAGACCAAGCCTGATGCCCTCGCCTTACGAACAAGCCCTGCTCGACTGCTGGCACGGCACGCTGCAAGATTCCCTCTACGTAGAGTCGTCGTTGGGCGACCGCGAGGAGATGCCCGTAGAGATTTTCTTCCGCGAAGCAGACGAACTTACCGAACTCGAAGCGCTGGCACTCGCCCGTTGCCAAGGCAGTATCTTGGATGTGGGTGCTGGTGCCGGCTGCCTCTCGCTGATTTTGCAACGACATGGGCACAATGTAGAGGCATTGGAAGTTTCCCGCGCTTGTGTGGAACTGATGCTCTATCAAGGAATTGCCAACATCTACCACGATAATTTCTACGAGTTCAACGCCGCGCAGTTCGACACACTACTTGTGCTGATGAACGGCATCGGGCTGGCTGGTACGCTGCCCAACGTACCTGTTTTCCTTCAACAACTCAAACGCCTGACCAACAAAGGAGGGCAGGTACTCATAGACTCTAGCGACATTGCCTACGCCTATGAAGGTGCCCCCCTGCCTACAGCGCACTACTACGGCGAGGTGCGCTACCGCTATCAGTACGGCAAACACACCGGCGCGTGGTTCGAATGGCTCTATCTCGACCGCGTACGCTTTGCCCAAGAAGCCCGCGCCGCCGGTTGGCAGTTTGAACTGCTTTTTGAAGACGAATATGAACAGTTTTTGTGCAGGTTATACCACTAACCTTTCGCTTTGTTCACTTTCCCAAACGCCTACCAGCCCATGCCCCTTTTGCGTTCTATTGTAGTATGCCTACATCTATGTGCCTGTTTAGGGCTAGGAATATATGCCGCTCGCGCACAAACATCCCTTTTTACGCCCCAACAGCAAGGCGCACATGCCGACCTGCTTCGGCTCAGCCTGCAAAGTCCTGCGCTCGCACAGCTGCGTAACACGCCACTTGCACAGCAAACCCCCGCCACGCTCTACCTACTCAACTATGCGCATATCATCGCGCTATTGGCAGAAGATGTTCCCCAAGCCTATACAGAAGGTAA
>CAYUJH010000146.1:0-5772 GCA_964444995.1 uncultured Roseobacteraceae bacterium
TTTGGACATCAAAGCCGAAGGCGAAGACGGCAGACTATTTGACGTAGAAATGCAAATTAGAGGGAGTAAATTCTACGGTAAGAGGGCTTTGTTTTATTGGGCAAAAATTTTTGGCTCACAATTAGACTATGTATTAGACGACAGCCAAGACAACGACGACAGCATTGAGGTAGGCTATTCCGACTTGAAGAAGTGTGTTGTGATTTCTTTGATGGATTTTAACTTCTTTGACGACAAGAAATATCGCCGATTTTATACCATCAAGGATGGAGAAACTAACGAAAAACATAAGGATTTAGACTATTTGGATTTGTACTTTATTGAACTCAAAAAGTATAGAGGCAAGTTACAAAACATTAATACAACTTTGGAGAGATGGATAACCTTTTTAAACAACGCCCACAAGTACGATAACAAGACCTTACCCAAAGAGTTAGCCGAGATTAAGGAAATACGTAAAGCAAGTCAAAAATTGGACGCTATGTATTTGGACGAAAAAGAAAAAGGCTACTATGATGCCCAACAAAAGTTTTGGCTTGACCAAAATACTTTCATCAAAGAAACCGTAGAAAAGGCCGTAGAAAAAGCGATAGAAAAGGCAGAGGTCAATAGAAATATTGAAATTGCTAAAACTATGCTAGCAGACAACGAGTCTAACGAAAAAATAGTAAAATATACAGGCTTGACTGCTGAACAAGTAGAGCAGTTGCGACACGAAAAAGAATAAAACAGGTGCTAACATTCTATTTGAGAAAAAGTGAGCTAATGTAACGTGTTGTAATTTTATGCTTTCTATCAACTTTGTGTATAGGGCAAGGAAAGTGCGATCAACCCCGCCCTTCGATAACATTTTTCCGTTGCTGCCTACCGTAAAGAAAAAAATCTTCAAAAAAAGCTTTGAACTTCTGAAAACTATTAGATACAAACTCGACTTCTCGGCAGAATTTTGAACACGAAAGAAACGGTAGCCATCAACAATTGGCTTGGCGGAAAGCGGGGCTTAGGAGTTACTATTTTGTAAGGAAGTACTTTTTAATTTACTTGTATGCTTGTGTGAAGTGTATTGCTTTTAAGCGATTGCCTTTGCCGAGCATTTTTTAGTAGTGTTTAATACCAAGATTCACGTGGTTTAAGGATTAACATGATTTGATTTGCCTGATTTTGAGTGATTTATGAGGCCAAAACTTCGCAAACTTTATGTGCTTCGGTTTAATACAGTAAAAAATGCCTGCTCAAAAGGCTCTACACGAAAAAATATAGCTTGAAGGCTCATTTTTGCCATAAGGGGCGTATATTGCCTCTTTAAGATTTCTACATTTTTTTGCATACCTTACTTTAGAAAGCAAATGAACAGACGATTTTTTGGGATGTACGCGCTATTATGGGTACTTTTTAGCTGCGAAGCCCCGCAAGAAACTACTACCACACGCACCGACGAGCAACAGCGTTGGGAAGCACAAGCCGAGCGCGTCCGCATTGTGCGCGATGCCTACGGCATACCACACATCTACGGAAAAACCGATGCCGACGTGGTTTTTGGGTTGTTGTACGCCCAGTGCGAAGACGACTTTAACCGCGTAGAGCGAAACTACATCAACGGCATGGGCCGGCTCGCCGAAAGCGAGGGCGAGCGCGAAATTTTCCGCGACCTGCGTATGAAACTGTTCATAGACCCCGCCGATATGCAGCAGAAGTATGCAGAAAGCCCCGAATGGCTTAAAACGCTCATGGATGCCTTCGCCGACGGGATAAACTATTACCTCTACAAGCACCCCGAAGTTACGCCCAGGGTGATACAACGCTTTGAGCCGTGGATGGCGCTCACCTTCACGGAGGGTAGCATCGGGACGGACATCGAACAAATTCCCATTCAACCCCTAAAAGCCTTCTACGCCCCTCAAGCCGACGATGTGGCGTACAATGTGTTCCCCAAAGAAGATTGGCAGGAAGACAGTGCCGGTTCCAATGGCTTCGCCGTAGCACCCGCGAATACGGCCAATGGAAATGCGCTCTTTGTTATCAATCCACACACATCCTTCTTTTTCCGTTCGGAAGTGCACCTCGTGAGCGAAGAAGGATTAAATGCCTACGGCGCGGTTACATGGGGGCAATTCTTTCTGTATCAAGGGTTTAACGAGCGACTTGGCTGGATGCACACCTCCACCTACGCCGACGCGATGGACGCATACCTAGAGACTATCGTGGAAAAAGACGGCAGTTACTACTACCGCTATGGCGACGAGGAGCGGAAGGTCGAACAAAAAACACTGCGCGTCCCGTACAAAGGCGAAAACGGTATGGAAGAAAGAGAGTTCACCGCCTATTTTACACATCACGGGCCTATTGTGCGTGCGCAAGACGATGCATGGGTGGCGATGAAGCTCATGGAACGCCCTATCGATGCACTCACGCAGTCGTACAACCGCATGAAATGCCGCAATTTCGAGGAGTTTGAACAGAACATGAATCTACGCACGAACTCTTCCAACAACACAGTGTATGCCGATGCCGATGGAACAATCGCCTATTACCACGGCAATTTTATGCCGCGCCGCGATACGCAGTTCGACTTCTCGAAGCCGGTAGATGGAAGTAACCCCGCTACCGAGTGGCAAGGCCTACACGAGCTTTCGGAGATGATTCGGGTGGTAAACCCGCCCAACGGCTGGATTCAGAACTGCAACGCTACGCCTTTTTCGGTCATCGGAGAGGGAAGCCCTAAGGCCGCCGACTATCCTTCGTACATGGCCACCGAGCCAGAAAATTACCGAGGCATCTTGGCCGTGCGCCTGCTGAAAGACCGCAAAGACTTTACGCTTGAGGGCATGATAGAACTAGCATATAACCCCTACTTGGTAGGCTTTGAGCGGCTGCTACCCATGTTGTTTGCCGCATACGAAAACGCTGCGCCAAGCCGCAAAGAAGCCCTCAAAGAGCCTATTGCGTTTTTGAAGGCGTGGGATAAAAACGCTGGGGAAGCATCGGCGGAAACCTCGTTGGCTATTTTTTGGGGGCAACACCTGCTCGATACTGCCCACCGCAGCACGCAGGTCAGTTCGTTGCATGTATATACGTACATAGAAAAAAGTGCTACGCCCGACATGCTGCTCACCTCGCTCGAAAAAGCCGTCGCGCAGCTCACGGAAGACTTCGGAAGCTGGAAAGTGCCCTTCGGGGAGCTAAACCGCTACCAACGCCTCACCGGCGACATCGTCCAGAAATTCAACGACGACGCGCCCAGCATGCCGATTGGCTTTGCCTCGGCGCGTTGGGGGGCACTTGCTTCATTTGGTGCAGGTAGGTATCCGGGCACTAAAAAAATGTACGGCACGCACGGCAATAGCTTTGTAGCGTTTGTGGAATTTGGCGAAAAAGTCCGTGCCAAGAGCATCACCGTAGGAGGCCTAAGCAGCGACCCCACCTCTCCGCATTTTAGCGACCAAGTAGAAATGTTCGCCAATGCCGAGTTCAAAGACGTCTGCTTTTACTCCGAAGACGTAGAGGCGAATGCCAAGCGCACCTACCGCCCCGGAGAATAGGAGATTTTGACCGTTTCTCGTTCATTCACTGCCCGAAAATCTTACCGATGGCTTTGCTACCGTACACTGCAAAAATTCCAAGCGTGTGCGTACCAAAGCCATTGGTTTTTCCGTATCTTTAGCTCTTGTACCATACCTCCTTTTTTACCACCATGACACACACCGTACAAAGAGGCGATACGCTGTTCCGTATCGCACGGCAATACAACCTTACCCTTGGGGAACTTTTAGCTCTGAATGCCATGAACGCCAACGACGCGCTGCGCGTTGGGCAGGTGTTAGTAATCAGCGAACCACCTCCGCCTCCGCCGCCTACCCCGGTGCTGCACACCGTAAGCCGAGGCGACTCCTTGTTTGCCATTGCCCGACGGTACGAACTTTCCGTAGAAACGCTGCGCGAAATGAATAGCCTTTCTCCCCAAGCAACTATTTTCCCCGGCCAGCAACTGACCGTAGGCTTCCTCGATGCCTCAGCGCAGCCTCCTGCGCAGGCAAGCACGCCACCGAGCGCACCCAGCTCGCCCGCACAAGCACCACCAGCAGAACCGGCCGCCGATGCGCCGACAAGTACCTACGCCGTTCGGCAAGGGGACTCGCTGTTTGGTATTGCCGTGCGCCATAACCTCACTGGGAAGCAACTTATGGAGTGGAACGATTTGCACGAAAATAGCGTGTTGCGCGTAGGGCAAGTACTTCGCATTGTGCCGCCTGCGCCTGTCGGTACAACGGCTGCCCCACAGCCAGAGGCTCCTCCTGTTGTTTCGCCCCCTGCTACGTCTACAAGCCCCCCCACAACTACAAGCAGTGCGCCTACAACGCAGCCAAGTAAGAGCAATAGCCCAGAATTTCACATTGTGCAACGGGGGGAGTCGTTGTTTGCCATCGCCAGCCAGCATGGGCTAACGGTGGCTGCGCTCCGGGAACTCAACGGACTGAGCGCGCAGGCAACCATCTTTGCTGGCCAGTCGTTGCGCCTTCGGGCAGCAGCTCCTCCGAAAGAAGTAGAAGTAGAACCTCCTCCTTTTAGTGTGGAAGATTTACCCACCCCTCCGCGCGAAGAGCGTGTGAAAAAAGCAAGGCGTTACGTAGTAAAACAGGGCGATTGGTTGGCAAAAATTGCCCGTATGCACCACGTTTCTGTCAACGATATTGTGGAATACAATGGCCTGAGCGACACAAATATCCGCGTGGGCGACCGGCTCTATATCCCACAAAATCCGCCACCGCCTGTGCCCAAAGAACTGCGCAAAACGGTCAAGCAAGTGCGCAAAGCGCGGCGCGATTTTGACCTCACGTTTACCAACGGAGAGGAGGTCTTGGCAGCTGGGCTGCGCGGCAGTGTGGGGCGCGTAGAACGGATGTTCCCCGAAGATGTAGAGGCGGTACAAAAACGCCTTGTCCAGCTGGGCTTTTTGCCCGAAAATCATTCGGAAAATCCCTTCGATTTGCAAAAAAAACTGGGAAAACAACCCTTATGGCACGGCAGCATTCCGCGTACTGTAGCGGCGATTGAAGCCTTTCAGACCCAGTTCAACCTCGCGTTTTGGACCCAAGACCCCGCACGGCATCAGCTGCTCGACCGCGCTGCCTTACAGCCCGGCACGGTACACCCCAACGACCTGACCTTCCGCCTCCTCGAAGAATATACGGCCTATACCCTGAGCGTACCGCACCCGTACGAGCGTCGGCAGACTATTTCGGTATCGTTTACCAATTATCCGCGCAGCCGGCATACGGTAAACCCCTACGGCGTATCGTTTGTGGGGATTTCTAACCCAGACGTGCCGATGGAGTTTTTCACGCGGATGGGCCTCGACGAAACGCTTGCGCAGGCGGTAAAATATGTGTCGGCGCACGAGGGTAACTACGATGCTATTAACACCTACGACAAGGCAATTTTCTCCTTTGGCTTCATTCAGTTTGCAGGGGCAGGCGGTGGTTTTGGCGCAGTAGTGGCGCGTATGAAAGTGCGCGAACCTAAACTGTTTGAAACGTACTTTCAAGCATATGGCATAGACGTACAGCCAATTTTTAGTGGCAACCGCATCGTAGGTGGCGAATTGCAGGTGCTCGACCTCGAAAATACCAACGGCGTATTCGAGAAAAAAGGCATAGAAGCCGAACGCGCCCTGAGCCGCGACAAACTCTTATACGGCTGCTTCGTGCGGGCGGGGCATTGCCTTGAACTTCTCGCCTGCCAAATTGAGTCCGCCGTAGAGGGGTACGTGAAGCC
>CAYUJH010000147.1:0-5763 GCA_964444995.1 uncultured Roseobacteraceae bacterium
GAACCTCTTGGAGATTGCTTCACCTGCCCGGCGACTGCGTCGCGTGGTCAGGTTCGCAATGACGTTCGCTGATTATCGCGTGGTTAGGTTGGCAATGAAATGCCCTTGCATTGCGTGCGTGGTCAGGTTCTGGCGCACTTTGCTTTTCAGTAACGAAACAAAAAAAGCCGCCCTTTTTGGGGCGGCTTTTTCTGGTAATTTTTAGCAATATACGCTTATTTTTCCGTGTCGTCGTCTGCGTTGGTTGCCGTAACGTTGCGTGCGTCGTCGGCTTCCTCCATGATGCGTTCGTAGATATGTTGTGCAGCATTGGCAAACTGTCCACGACGCGCACGTGCGAGTGCCTGTTTTGCCTTTTCATAGTCTTTGGTTTGGTACTGAAGATACCCCAAGGCAAAATTATACGATAGAAAGTCTGTTGGGTTTCGATTAGCGTTTCGCTCGTCGGAACTGCTTAGTTCGGTGAGTAAGGCAATAGCCTCGTCGGTTTTATTTTCTCTGTTCAGGGCGATAGCCTTGAAAAACTTTACACGGTCGAGGGCAAGGGGCTGCTGGGCAAAAATGTCCATACATTCACTAGCGGCGGCAATTGCTGCAGGGTACTCGCCGGAGTTAATTTTCAACTCGATAAGGCCTGCGTAGTCTTCCATGAGTTCTTGGTCGTATTTACCGGTGTTGTCGCTTTCTTTTTGTTTCAAGATACCGGTGATGGCTTTTTTGTAGAAAGCAATTTTTTCGTGAGCAGGATTGCGATGGCCTGAAATTACGGCTTGCATTTTGTTTGCATCTGGGTAGTGCTCATCCACGCCAAAGGCTTCGGATAGTTGCTTTTCTGCTTCGTCGTACTCAAAAATAGCGTCGAAGGCGTATGCCAAGCTGGTGAAATACTCAGGGGTAAGTTTTGCCATAAGTGGGCGGAACGAGTCACCTTTTACCTTCTCAAAAGCCATGTTTTTGGTCTTGAAGTCGCCGAGGAAGTGAGCGGCGTACCCCAATTCGTAGAATACGTTACTTACAAGGCCTACTTCGCTTGTGGCAAGATTGTTTGCGGCTTTTTGTGCACTTGAGCGCGCCTCTTCATAATTTCCGAGCAAGTTGTTTACACGCGCATAGAGCTGCAACGTTTCTACGTCGTTGGGGCTGATTTGAACAGCTTCTACAGCATGTGTGCGCGCCACATCGTACTCGCGGCGGCGTATCATGAAGTTTATCACGTTGGCTTTGGCGGCAAGTCGCTCTTTTACATCGGATAAGTTTTTCGACATGCCGTCCCATGTAGCTACGAGCCGATCATTGTCTTTCATAGCCTTGTAACAGTTTACCAAGCCTTTGTACGCATCGGGATTGTCAGGCTGTAGCAAGATACTATTTTCGTAGGCATCGGCTGCTTTGGCGAAATCGCGGGCAAACATGAGTGCAAGCCCTTTTTGGTTGTAGTACTTAGGTTGCGGATTTACGGCAACGGCGTGGTCGAATTCATCGGCGGCATCTCTGAATTTCTTTTGGTCAAGGAAGCTCATTCCTTTCTCGAAAAAGGTCTCGTCGATAGGCTTGCCGGGTTGCCCAAAGGCGACTACGGCTGTAAGCCCTATGAGTACTAAAGATGTGAATAATTGTTTCATGGAGATATTATATTTTGAATGTACACTGAGTTTTAGTAACAATAGCTTTGCGCTTTTGCAAAGTAAACGCTTACAATCGGATTTATGTGTTACATTGTTATCAATAATTAACAAAGCTACTTTTTTCATAACCTAAAGGGTGTATTAGGCTGTGTTTCGATGACAAAATAGGTGCCAAATGTGGGTTTTTCGGTGGTTGTGAGCGTGGTGCGATGCAGTATATTCTGCCGAAAAAAGTGGATTACATGTGCTTTTGCTGGCGAGAGAAGGTGCTCGATGTTTTGCTCGGTAACACGCTTTTCGTCGATGGCCACCCACTCGTCGCCGAGGCTTAGACAGGCGGCAGCGGGGGAGTTAGGGGCAAGCTGTGTTACCCGCAAGCGTCCGTTTTCTGCTGTAAGTAGAACGCCTGCATGTGCTTCTGCCGTACTTTCTGGCGTTACTTTTTTTAGCGATGCGCCTACCGTAGGGAGCAGTTCTTCCAAATAGGTTTCTAGGGGGGCAGTGGTATAGACTAGCGCATGGAGCAGTTCGCCGAGTTCGGGCGCGTTGGCCTCTTGTACGAGCAACGTGGCAAAGTCGGCATAGGTATAGCCGGTTTCCGCTTTGCCAAATGTGTTCCAAAACGTTCGCATGAGCGTATCAAGGCTGCTGCGGTTCTGCGTGCGCCGGCGCAGTTCCAACTGCAAAACGAGTGCAACGACTGCCCCTTTTACGTAGATAGAGACCTTTCGGTGAGGTATGCCCGTTTGATAGCCGTCCACCCACAGGTCGGTGGAGGACTCGGCGAGGCTTGCACGGTGCCGCCCGTCGTTGGTAAAGTGCCGTTTCAGTACTTTGTTCATAGCTTTTAGGTACAGTGCTGCATCCCATACACCGGCGCGGTAGAGCAGGTAGTCGCCGTAGAAGGTTGTGATGCCTTCTAGTAAAAATCCTTCCTCGAAGTAACAGGCTTGGTGGATATTGTAGGGCACAAACGCTTTGGGCCGCAGACGCGCCACGTTCCAGGTATGAAACAACTCGTGCGAACTGATTCCCAACAACGTATTGTAAAGCGTGGGCTGGTGAATTTCTTCCGAAGGCCCTAAGGTAATGACCGTAGCGTCGCGGTGCTCTACGCCGTGGTAGTGGGGGTAGGGGAGCAGTTGGAACAGAAAGTGGTACGCCTGCGCGGGAAATTCCCCAAAAAAGGCGATTTGCGCGGCGATAAATTTCTGAAAATCCCTTTCAAGTTGCTCCCATGGCAGCGCGACATCGGTCATAAACCAAAGATAAAAATCGGCACCTTGTACGGTGAGCACGCATTTTTGCAGGGTGGCACTGGCGATAAGGGGGGAGTCGGCGAGTTCCCAAAAACTGCGTGCATAGAGCGTATGCCCTGTATGGGGTAGGTTGGTAGCAAGCTGGTAGTTTTCGGGGAGCTGGAGTTGCACTTCGTAGGCAGTATCGTCGGACGTATTGGGCACATCGAGTTGCAGGGCACAGGCTATCCAGTTTACGTAGAGTTGCTTTTCGTCGAGCCAGACACCTCCGGCATCCATTTGCCCTGCGTAGTAGTCGTAGCAGATGCGCGTAGGTTCTTCAGGGTGCGCCGTAACTTCCCATGTATGGGAGTCTGTTTTTTGTACGGCCAGGGCATTGCCTGCTGCGTCGTAGGCCTTGAGCGGATAGACGTACTGCGGATAGTTTTGGCGCGTATAACGGCCGGGGCGCCAAAGAGGCATACGAAGCGTGAAAGAAGGCGTATGCGTAGGGGGCACGAGCAATTCAAAGGAAAGCAGATGTAGGTGGGGGTGTTCGTAGCGAACGGTGTAGCGTAGGGCGGTCATTTTGTGTGTAGTTATTACCTGAAAGAAATACGAATTTACGTATATTGCTGTACGATTGTGCGCGGGTAGTCGTTTTTGTAGTATGTTGCGTGCCGAAATTTAGATGGTTTGAAGTTTTCGCGTGCTGATTGCTCTGATTTTTAAGGATTTACAAAATAGGCACACGCACATCATCTCGCTGGAGGCCGCTCGGAAGACGACTGTTTAAAAGATGTACCACATTTTAAATTTTATACATGTATGAAAAAACGTATTGTACCTTTTCTATTTTTTTCGCTGCTATTGGGCAGTCATCTCGTGGCAGCACAGGCAGCGTTTGAGCGTTTTATCTTTTTTAGCGACACGTACGAGCGTCTGCAAACGCGTGCGCAAAATGCCAACAAGCCTTATTTTGTCTATTTCTACGCAAATTGGTGTATGCCAGCGAAAGATATGAACGAGCAGACGTTCAAAAACCCTACGTTGGTGGACTATGCGATGAACAATTACTTAGGTATCGCCCTCGACGGGGAGTCGCAAATTACGGAAGGGGCCAAGCTCGCACAACTGCACAATGTACTCTATTATCCTACGGTCTTATTTTTTACGCCGGAGGGCAAATTGGTAGATAGAGCGCATGGCTTCCTTTCAGCGACCGAACTGCTTGCCAAGTTGCGTGCCAATGTGGGCAAGCGCGGCGCACCCACAGGCGACGAGCCAAACTTTGCCTACAAACTCATTCAGCAAGACGATAACACCGGCTACTTGTTTAGCGTATCGGCACGTACGCAGAAATACAACGGTTATGGTGTGCAGGTGGGTGTGTTCAAAAATTATCGCAACGTATTTTTGAAGGTGTTAGAACTTGAAGAAAAGTTCTATTTTCGGAATATCATCGTCTATGTGAAAGAGTCGCCGACCGGGGAAGATATGTTCAAAATCATCTTAGGGCCGTTTTTTACCTCCGAGCAGGCTGCCAATTACCAGAAGCTCGTCAAAGATAAGCACAAACTCGATGGAGTGCTCGTAGAACTCGACGACCTCGATTACTAGGGGTACGCACATTCTCCGATATTTTGGGGCGCATGGAAATCTATTCATGCGCCCTTTTTTATTTTTCTTTCAGATACCGCGCTGCTTCGTCGCGCAGTGAACTTCGGTAGGGGTAGGTGCTTTTAAATTTGAGCACCTCTTCAAAATACTGCTGTGCACGTGCAGGGTTCTTTTTTTGTAGGAGATAGATTTTACCGACTTGTAGTGCGGCGTTGGGGGCAAAATACTCGGGTGTATCGTAAGGAGGAGGCGTTAAGAGATGTGCGTAGCAGCTAAGTGCCTTATCCCACTGCGCTGTGTGCTGATAGAGCCTGCCGCGTCGGTAATGGTACTCGTGTTGCTCGGTAGGGGAGAGTGCGGCAAGCGATAGGCCATCGAGCAGGGTGAGTGCTTGGGCATAGTTGCCCCCGTCGGTAAACAAGCGTGCACGAAACAGCGTGAGATTGGGCAAGGTGTTTTGTTGGCTAAAGGCTTGAGCGTACCGGTCGGCACTTACTTTTTGGCTACCTACCTCGCCTATTTTCTGGCGGTAATAGCTCGCTTTTTCCGCATTGCCCATGAACCAATGTGCCAAAAAAAGGCGGAAGTGCGCATCTTTTCGGTAGTTATCTCCTCGAAAATCTCGGAGAAACTGCTCAAAACTTTCGGTGCTTTTTTGATACAAACCGCTTTGAAGCTGTAAAAGACCCCGTAAGTAGTGAAAGATGCTCAAATAAGCGTGTTTTTGAGTAACTTCTACTTCTTCTAGTAAGTATAGCACTTTGGTGCTTTTGCCTATCTTTAGGCTTAGTTGGCAGAGCGCAAACAAGGAGAGCAAGTCGCTGCGGTCGGCCTGATGATAGGCAAAAAAGGCTTGGTAGGCTTTCTCTTCCTCGTTGAGCACGAAGAACTGCAAGAAGGCGTGTAAGCGCAGGGCTTCTGCGGCAAGGGGCGAGGCAGAGGCTGCGACCTGCTCGAGCAGCGCCAGACCGGTAGCCAGTTCGCCACGCATCCCGAACAGGCTGAGCATCCACTCGTAGCGCGGAGGTACTTGCGCCAGTAGGACATGCAGCACGCCCAGCCAATGCTTTTGCGGTAGGGCTTCAGGATGCTGTTTTTCCGCCTGTTGCAGCGCCATAAAACTTTTGCGGATGCCCCAAAATGCTGCCATGTTATCGCCATATTTGAGCTTTACGGCTGCCCATTGTAGCCGAATACCCGCTTCGAAAAAAACATAGAGCGAGTCGGGCGTGTGCGTGCGCCACTGGGCAAGTTGTTGGAGGCGTTCGGCTTCTAGTTTT
>CAYUJH010000148.1:0-5642 GCA_964444995.1 uncultured Roseobacteraceae bacterium
ATAGGGTTGCGCGTGGGGCCGAAGGCGGAGTTTTCGTTGGTCGAACCCATGGCGAACTCGTCGCAGTTTTGCCTGCCAATTACGAGGGCATCTTCGGCGAGTAGGCGTGCTACGGCAGTTGCCGAATACAGCGAGGAAAAGCCGTCGAGGATGCGGCTGCCAGCTTGCAGGCGGTGCCCTTCGTGCGCAATTACGTCTTTTACGCCTACTACCAAGCCAGCCAGTTTGCCGGCAGTCCCTTGTTGAATCTTCAGGTCAATTTCGGCGGCGCGGCGAAGAGCCTCGTCTTCATATACTTCTAAAAAAATATTGAGCGAAGACTGCTCCTTTATTTGCCGCAAATAATGGGTTACGGCTTCTACCACGGTAGTAGTTCCTGCGGCAAGGGCTTCTTGAAAAGCAAAAAACGAACGATACATGCACAAAATGGCTTGAGGTACAACAAAAAGAGCCAGAGAGCACAGAGAATGCGCTTTCTGGCAAGTTATGAGGTCGGGAAAAGAAACAGCAGCTTAGGGTTTTTTAGGGTCGGCATTTTTTACGCCTTCTTCTAGTTCGTCCTTAATTTCGCGGGTAGCATCTTTGAATTCGCGAATACCACGGCCAAGGCCGCGCGCCAACTCAGGAATTTTTTTGGCACCGAACAAAAGCAGCACAACGAGTACGATAATTACCCACTCCCAGCCGCCGGGCATTCCAAAGAATAATACAGATGATAAATTCATGGTGTTTGGTTGGATTTGAATGAAAGTCAAAGATAAGAACTATCAAACTCCTAAAAAAGATTCGCCCTTAGATTTATACCCTATACTTTTTGCGGTTTTTTTTTAAATTGAGCGGTCGAAACAAGAAAATCACCGATACAATAAAAATAGCACACCTTCTTAAAACCTACACTTATGAATTTGAAAATACGGGTACAGCTCTCTGTAATGATGTTTATGGAGTACTTCATCTGGGGCGCATGGTACGTAACGATGGGCACCTACTTGGGCAAAGCGCTCAACTTCGACGGGCTACAGATAGGCATTGCCTACGGGGCAAGCGCCATCGCCGCGATGATATCTCCCTTCTTTGTCGGTCTCATCGCCGACCGATTTTTTCCTTCGGAGCGCGTGCTAGGGGTGCTGCATCTCGCCGGCGCTGGTCTGCTCTATTGGGCGACTACTACCCCAGACTTTGCCTTTTTTTATCCCATTTTGCTCGCGTGCACCCTCTGCTATATGCCTACAATTGCTCTTACTAACTCCTTGGCATTCAACCAAATGAAAGACCCAGGCAAGGAGTTTCCGCCTATCCGTGTATTGGGTACTATCGGCTGGATTGTCGCTGGCTTGGCCATTGGCGTTGTAGGTCTTGAAACAGAAACTACCCTTGTCGGGACGTTTTATATGGCAGCAGGCGTATCGGCTCTTATGGGGCTGTACTGCTTCACGTTGCCCCACACCCCGCCCAAGCGCGACGGACAGCGCAAAATTAGTGTGCGCGAGGTAATAGGCCTAGATGCCCTCGGCCTGCTCAAGTCCCGTTCTTTTGCTGTCTTATTTGTTGCTTCGCTGCTTATTTGTATTCCGCTAGCATTTTACTACAACTTTACCAACCTATATCTCAACGAAACTGGTATGGAAAACGCCGCGAGTAAAATGACGATGGGGCAGATGTCGGAGTTGTTGTTTATGCTCGTGATGCCTTTCTTTTTCAAGCGTTTGGGGGTGAAATACATGATGCTAGTGGGGATGGCCGCATGGGCTGCCCGCTATGCCTTGTTTGCTTTTGGCAACAATGCCGAACTCGTTTGGATGCTGTACGGAGGCATCATTTTGCATGGCATTTGCTACGATTTCTTTTTTGTTACCGGGCAAATCTATGCCGATAATAAAGCACCTTCGCATCTTAAAAGCTCCGTACAGGGCATGATGACTTTCGCCACCTACGGCATCGGCATGTTCATTGGTTCGTGGGTTTCCGGGCAGGTCGTGAGCCTCTACACACTGACCGAAAACAGCCACAATTGGCAGCAAATCTGGATACTTCCCGCCCTTGCTTCGCTTGTAGTATTGGTGATATTCTTCGTGTTTTTCAACGAAAAACCTGCCAAAGCTCCCTCAGAAGATGCGCCAAAAACTCGTGCCGAACCAGCACAAGGGTAAGCCAATCTTAGGAGGAACGGTCAGCAGATAATTCTTCCTCCGAAACCGCTGGAGCTTCGCCTTCGTTGGGCTGGTCCAGCGGTTTTTGTAAAATTGCTCGTGTGGTTTCATCGCTGATATCTACCACAATAGTCTCGGTGATTTTATCGTGTGTTGTTTGCCGGTTGCGGTCCCAGTAGTACTGAAAGAAGCCCATAAGCAACAGCGAGGCGGAAGCTGTATAGCCCGAAACACGCTCAAAACTTGCCCAAAGCGAAATTTTTCGCCCATTCAGGCGTATTACACGAATTTTGAGTAGCCGCTTGCCGGGCGTTTGCCCGTTCCAGCGCCATGTAAAGAGTGCGAAGTAGAACAAAGCTCCCAGTAAACTGCTAAGAATATTAATCTCTGTGAGAATGCCTTGAAAGGGTTGCAGGAAAAACGTATCGGCCATCGTGCCACGGATAGCTTTTAGCTGCTCGGGCATAAATAGCCCTGCAATCGCACTTGCTGCCACTACCAGCGAGGCAACCACCACCACATACACGACCACATGAATATACACGCGCAGATACCCCACAAAACGTCTCCTCAGTCGTTCGTTTGCCTCCAAAGATGCTAGCTGCGTATCGAGGCTATCTAGCCCTTGGTCTATGAACACACTACTTTGCTGCATGGAGTGCCGAAGACGCTTTTTTGCCCATAGTGCCAAGACGAGTAAGAACACGGCAAACGGAAAAAACTCGGCGGCAAGGAAAATAAACGCCCAGTCGAGCGCGTAGGCAATCGCTCTTTTGGTAAAGGAAGCTAGTTGAACGCCTTGCAAACGTTCTTCAATTTGTAGGTTAGAAAGGTCAAATTGTTTGCGTTTTCCCATGATGTGTGTTATTTATGCGTAAAAAAAAGTTGTATCATGATTGACTATGCCCGTATCGAGCAATTGCCCAAAATTACCAAGTCGCGGACGATTGTGCGCTTTCAAGACTGCGACCCACTGCAGCACCTGAACAATATTAAGTATTTCGATTACTTTTTCAACGCGAGAGAAGACCAAATCGCGACGGTGTATCAGTTTAACCCCACCGAAATTTTCCAAAAACTGCAAGCCGGCTGGGTTATTTACCACCACGAAATCTCGTACGTGCGCCCTGCCAACGTAGGGGAGTGGGTGCGTATCTTTTCGCGCCTTGTCTTTTACGACAAAAACACCATCGTGGTAGAGTATTTCATGACCGACGATACGGCTACACAACTCAAAACGCTGCTTTGGAGTACGATGAAGTACGTAAATGCGCGCACCGGACAGCTATCGGAGCACGATGCCAGTATTACCGCCTACCTCGCCGCTACGATGGATCCGTCCGTGCGCTTCAAGGAAACAAGCTTTTTTCAACAGGTCAAAACAGTGAAGCGTGGCCTTGCCGACCTTCATCTGCTCGGCACGTAAGTCCGTAGCAAAGCCGTTGCGTATATCGCAGCAGCCCGATTCTCAAAAACTTTGAATTTTACTTTTGCGTTTCAAGGCTATGCGCACACACTACGACGTACTAGGCGTTTCAGTCGAAGCCCCTCCGGAAGAAATAAAAGCCGCCTATAAGCGGTTGGCGGTGAAATACCACCCCGATAAAAATATGGGCGACAAAGACGCGGAGGAAGCTTTCAAAGAAATCAATAATGCTTACCAGATACTCTCCGACCCGTACCAAAAAGCCCAGTACGACTTTCTGATTAACTTCCCTGCCACAAGCAGCGAAACCCACACCCAGGCCCCTCATTACTATACCAGCTACCAAAACACCGAGCCCGAATCGGAGCCGGAAGTCGAACCTACTTACTACTACCGCCGCAAAAAGCCACAGACCACAACCACACGGCGTTATTCTCAGCAAAAAGAAGAGCAAATTGCACTGCTTTTCATCGTAGGATTTCTGTTGCTTGTGGGCGCAGGCGTACTCATTGGTGGCGCGGTATCTTCCTATCAGGAGCGCAAGGCGCAAGAAGCGCTTTATCAAGAAAAATTAGCAATTTTTGGGGAGGCAATTGCGCAGTACCAAGAGCGCGACTATGCCGCAACGCTTACCATACTCGACCGCATCGGGCAGGAAAAGCCTCAACGCCGCGAAGAGGCCGCCGTGTTCAAACAAGAAGTGCTCGCTGCCCTGCGCCTTGCCGCGCAAAATACCTACCAAGAAAAACAGTACGTCCAAGCACTCGCGCACTTTAACCTGCTCATGCAATACGAAACGGTCTATAACCAAAGCGACTACTTCAAAATTGCGCATTGCCAGCGGAATACGGGTGCGTACAGAGAGGCACTTGCTACGCTCAATACAATTTTAACACACGACGTACGCAGTATTGTAGCCTATACCGTAGTCGGCGACATTTTGTGCGAAAACCTTGTGGAGTGTCAAGAAGCGCTCACTTTTCTCGACCTCGCCTGCCAGATTACCATACAAGACTATCAGCAGACGCACGGCAAAGCCTTTGCCATGCTGGTGCCCCCAAGCAGTGTGCCCGACAGCCACTTCGAACTCTACTACACACGCGCCAAGACCTTTTTTGCACTCGGCAAGCACAAAAAAGCCATAGAAGACCTAAATTGGGCTACCTTTTTGCGCTCCGACAATGCAGCTGCGTTTTTGCTGCAAGGAGACGCGCTATGGGCTGCGCGTTCTTCAGAAAAAGCCTGCAAGGCTTGGCAGCAAGCACAGGCCTTTGGTGCTGCCGATGCCCAAGAGCGGCTCGCGCAAAGGTGTGCCAAGCAATAAGAGCATACAAAAAAAACGGACAGCCATACGACTGCCCGCTTTCGGGTTGATTTGGGTAATGTTCTGAAAATATCTTGAAGGAAAAAGTCTATCGCCGTACTTAGAATACCATATAAATGGCGGTCTTCCCTTCTTTCATCAGGCGGCTGGCACCTTTGGGCAAGTGGTCAAAATCAATGTTCTGGGCTTGAATCTGGATAATTTCGCCGCTTGTATTATATACCTCTATGCGGGTTATTTCCTCTTCGGCTGTTTCGAGCACGTCGGTCAGCGAGACTGCCAACTCTTCGGTAAGCCGTTCTTTGAGCTGCTGCTCATCTTCGGTGAGGTCTCTTTTTTCTGCGGTAGCCGCTTCGATAGCTGCTTTTGCTTTTTTGGCTGGTTTTTCTCCGTGGTTAGCGAAAAGAGGTGTGATAAAACCAACTACAAGGGCGAATGCGATAATAGACTTTTTCATAATTCTTTTTGTTTTTGAAGTGTACAACTGATTACAGCTAATACATACCCAATACAATGCCTATGATTTTAAAGTATTGAAAATCAATGTTTTAAAATCAAATACACATAAAAAAGCCTTAGAGAAAATGTTCGGTATTGAACGTTTCGTGTAAGATACCGTACATACGTGGGGTCTTGCGTGGTAAAAAAACACCCAACGCATACAAAAAAGATGTACTTTCATACGCTTCTATCCTTTTGCAATTAAACAACCGTATCGCATGCCGCTTTTTAAAGATGTTTT
>CAYUJH010000149.1:0-2224 GCA_964444995.1 uncultured Roseobacteraceae bacterium
AAAAGCGTGTCGGCGAGCAAAAACGCGGCAAAAAGAGCTGCTATCGCCGCAAGGGCAATACGCGATTTCTTGCCGAGCCGTTTATAGTGAGCAGGTATCTTCATAAAAAAATTAGACCAAGAGTTATTGGCTAGGAGTACGCCTCAACGAACGCGTGAATGTCTTTTATCAAGATGCGTACGTACACCCGTAATTGTCGGTAAATTTAGCACATAATGTATGGTTCGTTGGTTAAAATGCTATACCTTCGGTATGTCCCGATAGCTGACTGCAAGAATGTTGTATTCTTATAAGGATATGCTCAAATTTTAACACAAGGATATGAAAATAAAAAGATGTGTAGAACAACGACGGAGGGCACGCAGTGCGTGGCATCTCTGCGGATATGTACTTACGATGCTATTGAGCAGCCTCTTCGCCACGGCGCAAGAGATAGAAATTAAAACGTTGGAACTTCCGATTGACCCCAAGGTAGGCGACAACTTTCGGTTTTTTCCACTCGGGGAGCGGGGCGTGCTCATTATGTTGCAAAGCGAGCGGATAGAGCGCGGCGAGGTAGAATTGAGCTTTGCCCTGCTCGATGCCGACTTTCGCCGCCGGTGGGAGCGGACTTTCCCTGTGAAATACGGCACCATAGTAGCCGACTATGCCCTCGACGGCGATCAACTCTTTCTGCTCGCATCGCCCAAAGAACTAAACTACGAAATTTTGCAGCTCGACCTAGTAGAGGGTACTATGCGACGCATAGAGTTCGAGAACTTAAAAGGCTATCTCATCACAAAGTTTGAAGTAGCCAACGACCTGATTTTTTTGGGAGGCAATATCAAAACGTACCCGGCCGTGGTGGCGTACGACTACAAAAACAACCGAAAAATCATTTTATCGTCGGTGAATCAGCTGCGTGCCGAACTGGTAGATGTGGAGGTAGATGCTGAAAACGAAGTAATTAGCGTAGTGCTTTTCCAAGAAAGTCCTCCCATACAGCGGGGGCTGTATATCAACCGCTACGACTTTCAGGGGAAGCTCATTGCGAACTTTTTTTATCCTACCGAGGCGGACCTTCGCCTGCTTTCCTACCGCGCTATTATCCTAAGTCCGCTGGAAACCTTGTTTTTGGGCACATTTGCCCTCCGAGGCAGCGACCAAGCCCATGGGCTATACGCCATGAAGGTTTCTTATAACGAAGTGGTGTTTTTCAAGCAATATCATTTCCCGGAGATGAAAAACTTTCTGACCTATATGCCCGAGAATAAACGCGTGCGCACAGCGGCCAAAGTCGCGCAGCGCAAAAGCCGTGGTAAACCCTTGTTTTTTCAATATCATACCTTCTTGCAAGACCTCGTTTTTGACGGCGAGCAGGTGATTGTATCGCTCGATGTCTATGAGCCTTCTTACGACCGGAGCAACGCTGCATCGTTAGTTACCTACACCGAAGGCCGCTCGTTTGTGGGCTACGGCTCGCGCAACGACCCGTCGCTTGAACGCATCGTCCGAAGTTCGTACAATTTTAAAGGATTTCAGCCTTCGCTAATGCCCAAAGAGCGGCTAAATCCGGGTAAGATGTTTCCTACCAACTTTCAGTATATCACCACAATAAGCTGTGGATTTGATGCGCAAGGAGCGCTTCTGTGGGACAATGCTTTTGTGTACGACGAGGCAGTAAACCATCATTTCCCGCTACATTTTACCCGCACCGCCCCACTGCCCAACAACGAATTGCTGATGGCGCGGGTGTTTCTTTCGCAGCAATTGGAGGAGACCTTTCAATACAAACGCACTGCGCAAGCCAGCTATACGGATAGCACCAAGACGCTTCTTTTTATGGATAATAAAGTGGTGGACAGGGCTTTGCTAAGTGCCCTAGATACGACAAACAGCCGTGCAGACCGCGCCGAGGGGATTAAAAGCTACGAATATGGCGGCTTTACGCACTGGTACGGTCGTCATTTTTTGGCGACCGGCCTGAAAGAAGTGCGCGAAAGCTCCTTTGCAGGAGCGCGCCGCGATGTGTATTTCATTCGGAAAATAAGTTATTTACCAAAATGAACAAAAATGGTTAAATACGTACCGTTGCAGCCAGAATACCGCTAAATTTGTCGCATATTTTGCGTGAAGTACGCAAAATGAACAAAAAATATGAATTTATTAGAAGAAAGTCCTCGTTTTCCTCAACCCATAGAAAAGCTAATAAATTTCGCCAGAGATTTAACACGCCAAGTAATAA
>CAYUJH010000149.1:2234-5642 GCA_964444995.1 uncultured Roseobacteraceae bacterium
AAATGAACAAAAAATATGAATTTACCTAAACGCATACACCTCAGAGGCGCAAGGAGTCCCCTTTTGTACTTTGTGTTGTAGGCACGTTTGTTTTTTTACCTTTAGTTGCATACTTAAAATAAACACACAATCCTATGGCTTATTTAGAACCGGCTCCTATCAAAGACAAGGAGAATCCTTTCGAGTCCATGATGTCGCGCTTCCATGTGGCGGCGCAGAAACTAGGGCTCGACGATGCCACTTACGAGGTGCTCAAGTCGCCACGCAAGCAGGTAATCGTTTCGTTGCCCATTACGATGGACAACGGGCAGAAAAAAGTATTTGAAGGCTACCGCGTGATTCACTCCGATACGTTGGGCCCTTCTAAGGGGGGGATTCGCTACGACCCGGAGGTAAACCTCGACGAGGTAAAAGCCTTGGCCGCATGGATGACGTGGAAATGCGCCGTAGTGGATATTCCGTACGGAGGCGCAAAAGGAGGAATTACCTGCCAGCCGCGCGATATGTCGCGGGGAGAGTTGGAGCGGCTTACACGCGCCTACACCGTGGCGATGTACCAAGTATTTGGCCCCGACCAGGACATTCCCGCCCCCGATATGGGCACTGGCCCGCAAGAAATGGCGTGGATTATGGACGAATATTCCAAAGCGCATGGCAAAACGGTCAACGCGGTGGTTACTGGCAAGCCGCTCGTATTGGGAGGTTCGTTGGGTAGGGTAGAGGCCACTGGGCGCGGCGTAATGGTTTCCACGCTCGTAGCGCTCGAAAAACTGCGCATCAACCCCATTCATGCGACCTGCGCCGTGCAGGGCTTTGGCAACGTAGGTAGCAACGCCGCCGCACTCTTGGAAGACAGAGGCCTTAAAATCTTAGCTATCAGCGACCACACCGGCGCATATTGGAACGAAAACGGAATAGACATTCAGAAAGCCTTGCGCCACCGCGTCAAAAACAACAACACGCTCGAAGGGTTCGATGGCGGAGAAAAAATCACCAATGCCGAGTTGCTTACTTCGCACGTAGATGTGCTTGTGCCCGCTGCCAAAGAAGACGTAATTACGATTGAAAATGCCGCTGACATTCAGGCGAAACTCATCGTAGAAGGTGCCAACGGCCCTACCTCTGCCCGCGCCGATAGCCTCATCCACGAAAAAGGCATCTGGGTTGTGCCCGATATTCTGGCCAACGCCGGCGGGGTTACTGTCTCGTATTTCGAGTGGGTGCAGAACCGCCTTGGCTACAAATGGACCGAAGAGCGGGTCTATCGTCGTAGCGACCGGATTATGAAAGAAGCCTTTGAAAAGGTCTATCAAACCGCCGAAAAATACGACGTTTCTATGCGGATTGCCTCCTACATGGTAGCCATCCAGAAAGTGGCGGATACCCACAAACTACGCGGCGGCTACTAGCACGTTGCGCACACGGAAAGCACGTGCTTCCCATGTTGTCTTGTAAAAAACGACGATATTAAACACGGTGTGCCGACTTCAATCCTCGGCACACCTCTTTCATTTGTATAACCTCCTAACCTTGTTTTACTTCTATGACTATTCATCGCGAAGGATACCAAACGCTCTTTCTTACCATCGCCGGTCTGTTTTTGCTCAACGCGCTCACGCTCTACTTCCTACCCGATGCCACCGTTGCGCACTACGCCGTAGGAGCTTTTAGTGTGCTGTTTTTTCTAATAATTCTGCAATTTTTCCGCAGCCCTAAGGTAGAAGTCCTCCCAAACGCTGCGCAGGTACTCGCCCCTGCCGACGGCAAAGTGGTGGTGATTGAAGAAACCGTAGAAGAAGAATATTTTCGCGGGCCGCGTCGTCAGGTGTCTATCTTCATGTCGCCGATAAACGTGCATGTGAACCGCAACCCCGTGTCGGGCGTAGTGCAGTACATGCGCTACCATGCAGGCAAGTATCTTGTGGCGTGGCACCCTAAGGCAAGCACCGAAAACGAACGTACGACGATTGTGGTAAAAAACGAGCAAGGCGTTGAAGTACTGTTTCGGCAAATTGCCGGCGCATTGGCCAAGCGCATCACATGGTACGTAGCCGAAAACGACCGCGTAGAGCAGGGAGCAGAGTTTGGGTTCATTAAATTTGGCTCGCGGGTGGACGTGTTTTTGCCCCTCGATGCCAAGATAGAGGTGCAACTCAACCAAACAACCACCGCCGGCAAAACGGTTATTGCCACCTTCGCGAAGTCTTAATTCCCATCCACGATGATTGCCGCCCTGAAAGCACGCTACCGCCGCGAACAATTCATGCCCACCGCCCTTTCGGTGCTGATAAACTCGAACTACCTCATCCGGCGTGCGTTGTACAGGGCCATTCGCCGCCACGCCGCTACCTACATGCAGGGCAAAATGCTCGATTTTGGTTGCGGTACAAAAGCCTACAAAGCCTTGTTTTCCGTAGCCGAACACATAGGGATAGACCTGCAAGTAAATGAAGGACACCAGAACCCAAATACGGCTGTAGATGTGTTTTACGACGGTAAAACGATACCCTTTCCGGCCGAAACCTTCGACTGCGTGTATAGCAGTGAGGTGTTTGAGCATGTGTTCAACCTCGAAGAAATCCTCGACGAGTTGCACCGCGTCTTGAAGCCCGGCGGGTACATGCTGCTTACCTTCCCCTTCGTATGGCCCGAGCACGAAGCTCCGCACGACTTCGCTCGCTATACCAGCTACGGCGCAACCGACCTACTGCGCCGCCACGGCTTCGAGGTAGTTGTGCAAGAAAAAGGGCTTACCTTCTTCCAAACGATTTGCCAACTGTGGGCGGCGTATTTGTATTATCATGTATTTCCAAAGTCTAACCTCTTAAAGGCGTTGCTCACTCCCTTTTTTATTGCGCCAGTGAACATCTTGGCCGAACTGCTCAACCCCCTCTTTCCGCGCCGTACCGACCTGTATGCCAGCAATATCTTTGTGGTGCGGAAAAAAGGTATGTTCAAGGAGTTATAGTTTCTTACCGCCAAACTCCACATCCTCAATTTTTGGCATAGTTGGCACAATTCGGTTAAAAATTCCGATATTACACCCTGCAAACGCTTTACAGAACTTTTACGTACCCTCCTGCCGCCATGCTAAAAAAACGATACCGTCTTTACATCTTGTTATTCATACTGCTGCTCACCTACGGCCTTGGGCCTACGCCCTCGGTGCCTGCGTACGAACTTGCCCCCGCTGCGTTGCCTGCCTCGCTCGAAGCTCTTGCCCAGTTTGTGGACGAGCGCGAAGCAAACACCGCGTTGCTCAAACCCGATAACCATGCGCGCATTGTGTGGGCGAACGATACGCTGCCTGCCAAAACGCCGTACAGCGTAGTCTATTTACACGGCTTTTCGGCGAGCCAACGCGAAGGCTTCCCGCTGCACCGCGCTTTTGCCCAACGCTATGGGGCT
>CAYUJH010000150.1:0-5628 GCA_964444995.1 uncultured Roseobacteraceae bacterium
GGGGCTACTGCTGGGAGGGTAAGGAGTTGAGTGGCAGTTGTTTCATCTGCCTTTGGCGCTAAGGCTTTTGAGGCAGCAGAAAGGGGCGTTTTTTCAATGCGTTCGGTGGTAAGATGCACTGTGCGCGCAGTACCTTGCTGCTCTGAACGAGGAGGGCGAGTTGCAACCGGTGCGAAGGCTGCGGGTGTATCGGCTTCTTGAAGAGGCGTGTTAGTGGGAAGCTCGTGCGATACAGACGCATTTGGCGCAACGGCAAGCGTGAAGTGTTGCCCTGTGGGTAGCCAACCAAGCGCACTTGGTACGGCAAGCAGGGTAAGTACGATGACAAGCCGCAGCCACAACCACACTGCCTGCGACCTTGCAGGGGGATTCGTTTGGGAAAGTTGCTGAGAAAGTTTTTCCCAAGACGCTATTTGTGGAGTGCGACTATGCTGGGCGAGTTTTTCCCGAAAAAGTGTATCTATAGGGTCTGGGCTGTGCATGGTTTTGAGGTAGATTGGGGTAAACAAGATTGTTTTTCTGCTGTTTTTAACCGGCTTTGCAGCATCTGCCGTGCTTTGCTTAGTTGCGATTTCGACGTGCCTTCGGAAATGCCCAGTTGTTGTGCAATTTCCTGATGACTGTACCCCTCAATCGCGTAGAGGTTGAACACAGTTCGGTATCCCGTTGGCAGGGCTTGTACGAGGGCGAGCAGCTCGTCGGCTTCTAGCACAGCCGATACGGTCGCCATTTGTCCCTCTGCTTGTTCGAGCGATGCGGTTAGGTGCGTTTTTTTGCGCAGGTGCATCAGGCATTCGTTTACAAACACCCTCCGCAGCCATCCTTCGAAACTCCCCTCAAATTTGTAAGAGTCTATTTTTTGGAAGACCTTCACAAATCCTTGCATGAGCACATCTTCGGCTTCTTGCTGCTGCGGAATATAGCGCGCACAAAGGGCCATCATGGGTCGTTCGTACTGCTCGTAGAGCTGCTTTTGGGCCGCTGCCTTTCCTTTTCCGCAGGCGCGAACGAGTTCTTCTGGGTCGTATTTTTTCTTTCGAAAAATCATAGCGTTGCTGTTTCGAGGGTAAGATGCGGCAGGATGGTGAGAGGGTTGCCTCGCAGGGTAAATTTTTTTATGGTTTTGTCTGCATTTTCCCAATTTTTTTAATAAAACACTGAAAATCAAGCTTATATACTCGATTTGTAAAGAAGATTTTCGCCGAGTTTTTGTAGGGTTACCTGCCTAAAGAGCTACTGCTGCGTGTGCGGCGGTGCAACTTTGGTGCGTGCAATTGGTGCTTACAACTTTAAAAGGGGTATTGCGTTTGGTGTGATAATTGAGCAGATTCACCCGAAACCGTGTGCATCTTAGGCAATTCGCAGCAACTTGCCTTCGTTTGCATGGTAAACCGAAAAAAGGCTGTAATTTTGGGGAAACGACCTAGCTAGTCAACAGCTTTACTAGGTAGCAAGCATAACATCTATCGGCATCCACCAGTACGAAAACAGTTGTTTTCGTCCGAAAAAGTAGCATCTAACATGAATCTAAAAAGTACAAAAACAGGCCTTCTTGGCGTTTTTCTCTTGGTATTGACAAGCGCGGCATTTTCGCAACCGCTCTCCTCGTACGACCAGCGCATCTTCTTGGGGATTCGCGGCGGTTTAAACATCACCAATATAGAAGGTGCTTTTGATATCCCGGAGTTTGTAAGCAGTGATTTTAAGTACAAATCGCGCTATACAGGGCACTTTGGCATTGTGGGTAACTACCATGTTACCCGTGGTTTGGCATTTCAAGCGGAGGTAAACTACGCTATGATGGGTGCTCAAACAGAAAACAACCGGCAACTTGTGGATCTACATGCCATCAACTTCCTCGAACTGCCCGTGCTTGTGCGGCTCATGGCCGGCAATCACAAAAAGACCCAAGTATTTTTGGAGGCAGGGCCTGCTATTTCCATCGCTTTGTTTGCCCAAGACCACTACCGAGATGGGCGCATACTCAACGCCAAAGAAAACTATCATGGGGCAAGCTATGGTGTGTTAGGCGGTGTGGGCGTGCAGTTTTTTGCCAAAAAATACCGCGTAGCCCTGAGCGGCCGCTATTCCTACGCCTTCACCGACCTCAACGAGTTTGTCCGCGTAACCAACCGTATGCGAGGCATCACCGTAGGGCTTACTCTGATGAAAGACATCTTCTACTACTATTAGCACTTATACATGCTACTTTTGGCGCACATCAAGCAACATGTATCGTGTTGTAAGTATTGTTGAAGCAAGGAAAATTGTGAACGATGTCGCGATTACTCAGTCGCTTTGTACCTGTTTTGAAGGATGAAATACACCCGAGTGCTCGTGTGTTTGCTTATTCGATAACAAGAGGTGCTTTTCCGGGCTTATAGCTTATGAACGAAAAAGGCAGCGTGATAAGGTCTTTGAAGTCTTCTCCTTCGCTGATACTATCTTCGTCTTCTTCGTTGTAGTACCAGAGCACCTGCACATTTCGCCCAGACTGCGCATACTCTTGTAAACGACGCAACAGCTGGTCTATCTGTTTGATACTGCTCGTGTTGCAGTAGTAAAGCTGTAGCGAAAGGGTTACATCTTTTTTAGACTTCATGAAATTTTCTACCCATTCGAGTACAGGTTCGTAAAACTCCTGCGCATTTTCCATGTACGAAGCCCCTACGAAGGCAAAATTGCCGTCAAGTTGGAAATGCATACTTGGCCAGTAATCTTTGTCTTTAGGTGCTTTGAAATAAAAGTCTTTCAAGTTTTTGGATTTGCGCTCGTTTTGTTGAGGAATGGGCGCAACCTGTTCGGCGGGTTTGTTGGTAAACCGTTTTTTTATCTTATCGAGTAAAGTACGTATTTCAAGCATAGTCTTTTTTATTTAATAGTGCTGATATTACTAAGATACATCCTAACAGAAAAAAAGGCAAACTCAACCACTGGCCCATGTTCAAAACCCATGTTTGCTCAAATTCCACTTGGTTTTCTTTCCAGAATTCTACCAAGAAACGCACGCCAAATACGCCGGCAAGCGAGAGACCTAAGTAGAAAATAGGCGATAAAGTTAGCTTTCTTTGGGTATAAATACCAACTACTACGAGAAACACACAGAAATAGCCAATGGCTTCGTAGAGTTGAGCGGGGTGGCGGGGCAAGTCGTCCACCTGTACGAAGACAAACGCCCATGCTACCTGCGTAGGTATGCCCACAATCTCGGAGTTCATTAAATTGGCAAGGCGTATGAAGATGGCGGCGATTGGGGCAGCGATGGCTACCAGCCCCATTGTACGCACGATGGGCTGTTTGGTCTGGTAGGTATAGGCCAACAGGGCGAGTGCCATGCCCAGCACGCCACCATGACTTGCCAGCCCTTGATAGCCCACAAACTCATAGCCTCCTTGCGGTAGATGCCGGAAAGGCAGTAGAATTTCGAGTGGATGGGCGAGGTAGTAGTCGGTTTCGTAGAACAGGCAATGCACCATGCGCGCACCTACCAAAATCCCTAACATACCATACATGGCAAGCGTGTCGAGGTATTCGACGGGGATTTTCTGGTCTTGGAACAAATACTTGAGCATATAGAGGGAAAGCACAAGCCCCCCTACGAAAATTACCCCGTAATAGCGCACGGAAATACCAAATAGCTCGAAAATTTCGGGGTCAATGTCCCAGTGGATATATGAAAGCATACACAAGCATGAGTTATGAGGGTCGTTCTCCCAAATGTAAGAGGTGGCTTGTTCAAAAAAAAATTTGTGTCCTAAGGTATCTGCCCTTACAGTTACAAATCCCTTAACGCCTAGTTAACGTGAGTTTATCGGAAGAATGTAAGTAATTTGGTGAAACATTGAAGGTGTCTCGGCTATCAACCTACTTACAAATGATTGGCTCCTCGTCTAATCTATATTGTAAAACTAGAAGTTCTTTGAGAAACCCTATACATGGAGCGGTGCAGGCAGAGGAGTACAAGTCTTGTAAGTTATTCAAAATCAGATAAATAAAACTCTGTTAACGCTTAAAGCACATACATGCTGTCGTATTTTATACATCATACATATTAATAACAAACATATCACGAACATGACAACACACAACTGGAGAGTGCTTGTACTACTCACATGCCTTGTGGGCTTCTTGCTGCCGCTCAGCGAAGCGCAGGCGCAAAAAAAGAAAGGCAAAAAAGGCGAAACCGCCGAAACGCCCAAGCCTCCTGAAAAACCGCAGCCTAAAAAGGGCGAACCTAAGCCGTATGGACAGGTGATTACCAAAGAAGCCAAGTCGGATGAGGGGCTGTTTACCGTGCACAAGGTTGCCGACAAGTACTACTACGAAATCCCCGACTCGCTTTTGGGGCGCGAGATGCTCATGGTGAGCCGCATTGCCAAAACAGCCACCAACATTGGCTACGGCGGCGAGCAGACTATTAAAGAGCAAGTGATTGTGTGGGAGCGAAAAGAAAACAAAGTATATGCACGCATACGCTCTTACCAAAACATCGCTAGCGACACTTCGAAGGCTATCTATCAGGCGGTGAAAAACTCTAACCTTGAGCCTATCTTGGCAGCCTTCGACGTAGAAGCCCTAAGCAAAGACTCGGCAGGGGTTGTCATTGACGTTACCAAAATGTTTACCCAAGACATCAAACCTTTGGGAATGCCCGAAGGCCGCCGCAAAGCGTACAAGGTGAGCCGGCTCGATACCGACCGCACGTACATCGAAAATATTCGGAGTTTCCCGATTAACATAGAGGCGCGCTCGGTAAAAACGTACATCGCCAGCGAGCCACCTTCCAACCCAGAGCTGGGTTCTATCACGCTCGAAATCAATAATTCGATGGTGCTACTGCCCAAAGAGCCAATGATGCCTCGCCATTTTGACCAGCGCGTGGGCTGGTTCACTAGCTCGCAGGTGGACTACAGCCGCGACGCACAACGCGCCGAGCGCACGACGTACCTCGACCGTTGGCGGCTAGAACCCAAAGATGTGGAAGCCTACAAGCGCGGCGAGTTGGTAGAGCCAGTGAAGCCGATTGTGTATTACATAGACCCCGCTACGCCCAAGCGTTGGGTGCCGTACCTAAAGCAGGGCGTAGAAGATTGGCAGGTGGCGTTCGAGGCAGCAGGCTTCAAAAATGCGATTATCGCCAAGGAAGCGCCCACGCCAGAGGAAGACCCCGATTGGAGCCCAGAAGATGCCCGCTACTCGGTAATTCGTTACTTTGCCTCGGATATTCAGAACGCTTACGGCCCGCACGTGTCCGACCCGCGCTCCGGCGAAATTATTGAAAGCGACATCGGCTGGTACCACAACGTAATGAACCTGCTGCGCAACTGGTATTTTGTGCAAACGGCGGCAATTAACCCCAAAGCAAGGGGCGTAAAATTCGACGACGAAACGATGGGCGCGTGTATCCGCTTTGTATCGGCGCACGAGGTAGGGCACACGCTCGGCCTGCCCCACAACATGGGCGCAAGTGCCGCCTATCCGGTGGACTCCCTCCGCTCGGCATCGTTCACAAAGCGCATGGGCACAGCACCCTCGATTATGGACTACGCCCGCTTTAACTACGTGGCGCAGCCGGGCGACGGCGACGTGGCGCTGATGCCCAATGTAGGCGTGTACGATATTTACTCC
>CAYUJH010000151.1:0-1169 GCA_964444995.1 uncultured Roseobacteraceae bacterium
AGATGCCTTTCATGCAGCAATGGAGTACAAAAGGGAATACCGATGAGTTGTCTTCAATACAGCAGACCGTCTAACATCCGAAAAACATAACATGACAAAAAAAGCGTCCGAAGTTTCCTCCGAACGCTTTGTATGTCAGCCTTACAGGTTCGCTTATCCCGCCCCGAAGAGTTGAAACAAAATTAGACCAATACCAACTACCACAAGCCCGATGCCGCCATACTGCGCCATCTGCGCCTGTTGCTCCTTGCCTCTCACAATCTCTTCTTCCGATTTTACGGACACCAAAAACGGCTGCCCCTTTTCGGTATGTTGCGAGATGCGCAACGTACCATCGCGGTCGTTGGCATTGCCTACTACGTACAAGTGAGTACCTACCGAAATGGCAAATTCCTGATAATGAAAGCCCGTTACCTGCATATTGCTACCCATGGCAGGCATCGAAAAGCCTCCTACAGAAAGACTCATCGTAGGCTGCTGCCCGGGGTCGAAGCGGTCGAGTACCTTCGTGGCTTCTTTTTTTGCACCTTCCATGTTCACCGTAATAGAGTCTTCGCCTTCTACGAGTTCAAAAGGCACAATCCGCTCGTTACCCGCCACGCGGTCGGACCTATCCACCCAGACCGTCGTGATGTTGCCGTCTTTGTCGCGGCGTTGCTCCTGCACCTTATACCGGCGATGCACCTCGTAACGAAAATACACGCACGGAGTCTGACTCAGTTCGCTCGTTAAAGGGCTATCGCACTCAGCGCGGCCGCGTAGTTTCACGGCCATCGAAAACGAGTTGCTCCCCAAACTCGCATTGAGTTGCTTGCGCGTGTCTATAACATCGGGAATGTTAGATGCCATGGTAGATTCGAGTTGTAGCAGGGAGTCTCGCACTTGCTTCTGTACATAAAAATAGAGCACAAGCCCCCCGACAATGAGAATGATGCCAATAATAATCATGGTTACTTTCTTGTTGGTGAATACTATTATTTAACGCGCCTCTCCCCGACAGGGCAGTAAACGCACTTCTAAAGTAAGGCTTTTTCGGAAAACGGCGCGTTTTTTAGGGCTGTGATCTGTGCTTTCCGCATTTTATACCAAGAATCAGTTGATTTAAGGGTTGACATGATTTGCTTGATTTTGAATGATTTATGAGACCAAAATTTCGCAAACCTCCTACG
>CAYUJH010000151.1:1179-5604 GCA_964444995.1 uncultured Roseobacteraceae bacterium
GGTATAACTACTCACAAGCGGTAAACTTTTCCCAAGCCACTTCGCATCGTAATAAACACGTTATAACATAGCATAGTTTATTCCTTGCTTTGGGCAGGATTGCGCGGCAGAGGAGGAGTTCGCAGCGCAGGAAACAATGCGTAGTTCTGTAACGGATGCGTAAGGCTATCGCTCAGGAGAGTTGGCAAAATGGCAAACGGCTTGGCAAAGTCGCGGGCGGGCGTTCCTTCGCGCAATAGCGCAAGAGGCGAGGTATTGGCTCGTACTCCATAGTAGGCACTATTGTACAGAGCAATGCCGTACAAAGTCGCTGCCGGCTCTGCGGTGCGCTCCCCTACTCCGTATTGCTGTGCCCATTGGTTAGCCAACAAAATGCCTATCATCTCTTGTGCATGTGCGAGCGGATAGAGTAGCACGTGGGCAGGAAGCGGCGGCAGTTCTCCGGTACGACTGTAAGGGGGCGCAATCCCTAAAACAGTACGCATACGGTCCCAATACGTAGCGTTAGCAAGTGCGGGCGTGAATTTTTGTACGTAAAATGCCTGCTGAACCGGCAAGACGACTCCCGCTACGTACGCGCAGTACATCACATCGGCATACGCGAGGTGCAGCAACTCGATTGGCGAGGTACTTGCCGCATCGGCAGGGGGTAATTTTTCCAGCATTTGCCAGAAACCGGCTTCTAACGGCTTTCGCGCGAACAGTGCGCTGACCATCGGAAGGAAGAAAGGATGTTGCTCTCCGCGCAGCGCAAGGGGCATATCCGGGTTGCGCGCAGCGTGGGTGAGCAGCAAGCGTATGCTGCGGGCAAAAGATTGGCTGGCAACATTGCTCGGAAAGACATTCATTGGGCTAGATGCATAGCCGGCACGCGTAGCTAAAAGACTATCTAGCCGGCTCGTTTTCAGACCTATTGCTTCAAAATAGGTGCGGATATTTTGCTGCGTTTCATCCTCTGTAAGATTGGAAAGCAATGTACGAGTAGGTTCGGGCACCTCGTGGTAGTTCCACTGTTGGCCTTGGCCGTCGGGCAGCCAATATATCGGCAATAGCTCGGGTTCGGGCACGCGGAACGTTTGCGCGAGCTGTTTACGATAGTGCGCAGACAATACTTTTACCGTAGGTGCTAGCGCAGCGGTCAGGGTATCGGATAAGCTCATTAACTCACTGGGAGCAAGCCCCCAACGCAACACGCTATAGGTAAAAAAATCACTCCCATAGTTTGGTGGGAAAATGTACTGAAGTGCCTCACGCACGCGCTCTGCGAGCACATACACGGTGTCGGCGGGGAGCTGGCTAGCCTGCCAGACGTTCATTCGCAAGGAAGGATTGGCTAGGACGTGGCTCAGAGAGTCTGCGTCTTGCTGCCGAAAGGTTTTTCCCAGTGCCAAGATGCGGTGTTCTGCCCGCAAGTGCTCAAAGGTTTGCTGCCAGTAGTATGCACGGTTGGGCACTGCCGCGCGCGACTTTCCTTTTTCGGCAAGGTATAACACCTGCTCGCGCTGCGCAAGGGTAAGCTGTTCGCGCTTTCGGAGAAGTTCGGTAAATTCGGGCTGCTGCACAAAAGCAACTTCCCACGTTTCGAGTGCTTGCTGCGCGGCTACATAGGCAAAACGGCTACTGCTATCTTGTTGCTGCAGCATGTTGTAATGAGCGTGTTGCAGGGTCTGTTGCAGGGGGGCTTGTTCTTCGGAAAATCGCGTGAGAAGTTCACTAGCTTTTTGTTGCACATCCTCCGCAGTTTCGGAGGGTGTGCAACTTGCTAGGCAGCAGAAAACGAACAAGACTTTCGCGTATCGCATTGCGCTAAAAAAGTTTGAGTTGGTCTTTATCTTCTTCGGGCATTTCCTCTGTAGTTTCTTCTTCGGGAGTATCCTCGTGAGACGCTGCAACGAGCGGCGCTACGGCGAGTATTTTGCCGTACGAAAGTTTTTGCCCAAGTGCGCGCCAGCCCTTTATGTCGGTTGTTTCGTGGAGTTCGAGGGCTTCTTCTTGCTGCGGCGCATTTCCATTTTTAAATGTTATACGCAGCTTTGCAGCAGGGTTAGTACTTACGAAAAGCAACTTACTCTTGGGGTGGTCGCCTACGAATGAAAAACGTTTGCCGAGCGTAGAGGTCTCTATCTGAAAGCGTTTGACGAAGTGCTGCTGCTGATTACCCTCGTAGTACAACGCCACAAGGACGCTTTCGGGGCGGTATTTTTGCAAGAGCAGGACGCTTTTTTCGTCGTAGCGGTTGGTGAGTTCGTAGTCGGTAAGTTCGTACTCCCCGTTTTGGTAGCAAACCAGAATCTGGTCGCCTTCGCTGAACTTGCCGAGAGGCTGCCCGTTGCCCTCCTTATTGAGCCTTCCGATGGCACTATCGTACCACAGGGGCATGGCTGGCAGGGTAGAAACACCCTCTTTTTTGAGGACAATCTTTTTGACAGGATACTTGCTCAGGATATTACCTTGGCTGTTTCGCCCTTTAATGTCTAGCTCGGCAAAGTCGAAATCGAATGCCTTTTGCCGCGCTTTTGACGCCGGGGAAAGGGTAACACCAACCACTTCTGCTTCGCCGTTGGGGTTGGCAGAAAAGTACAGCACCTTTGTGCCCTTCGTGCCGGTGGTCAGGTCGTATTCTTTATCGCGGGTAACGGCCAATACCTGAAAGCGTTTTACCCGCGAAATGCCGGTCTCTCCATCTATATAAGCCATGTTATACACCATGCGCTCATCATTTTTCGCAAATATGCCCACGTGTATAATATCTTTTCCAACAAATACTTTGTCGGAAATTTTAGACACAAGGCACGTTCCATCTTTTCGGAATACAATTACATCGTCGATATCGGAACAATCGCACACAAACTCGTCTTTTTTCAACCCAAAACCCACGAAACCTTCCTTGCGGTTTACATACAACTTTGCGTTGTTAGCAGCTACTTTTGTGGCAGTAATTACATCGAAGGTGCGTATTTCGGTGCGGCGTTCGCGGCCTTTTCCGTACTTTTTCAGTAAGCGTTCAAAATACGATACAGCGTAGGCAATTAGGTTGGCAAGGTGGTGCTCGGTTTCTTGGAGTTCTTCTTGCAATTTGCGCATCAGTTCGTCGGCTTTGAAGGTATCGAAGCGCGAAATGCGTTTTATTTTTATTTCGGTAAGCCGAACGAGGTCTTCTTGGGTAATTTGGCGGTAGAAGTCAGGCTTATAGGGAGTCAGGCCCTTGTCTATCGTTTCCAAGACGGCCTCCCATGTTTCACACTCCTCAATATCGCGATAAATTCTATTTTCAATAAATATTTTTTCGAGCGATGAAAACAGGAGTTTTTCCTTCAATTCTGCTTGGCGGATGAGCAATTCTTTTTCGAGCAAGCCTACTGTGCGTTGGGTGCTATGTTTTAGCAAATCCAAGACTCCCAAAAAGTGGGGTTTGTCTTCGATAATCACACAGGCATTGGGCGAAATAGATACTTCGCAGTCGGTAAAGGCATAGAGCGCATCAATGGCTACATCGGGCGACTGTCCGGGGGCAATGTGTATCTCGATTTCAATATCTCGTGCCGTGTTGTCAACTACCTTTTTAATTTTTATTTTCCCTTGGTCGTTGGCTTTAATTACAGAGTCGATGAGTTGCTGCGTAGTAATGCCAAAGGGTATTTCCTGCACAAGGAGGGTTTTGTTATCTTTTATTTCTATGCGCGCACGCACGCGTACCTTTCCGCCTTTTCGGCCTTCGTTGTAGTGGGTAAAATCGGCAAGGCCGCCAGTGGGAAAGTCGGGCAGAAGTTGAACTTCTTTTTGCCTGAGGATGCCTATAGATGCCTTGAGCAACTCGCAAAAGTTATGCGGCAAAATTTTGGTAGAAAGGCCCACGGCAATGCCTTCCACGCCTTGTTGCAAAAGTAGGGGGAATTTGACGGGCAAATTGACCGGTTCGCGCTTGCGACCGTCGTAGGAAAGTTGCCATTCGGTCGTTTGCGGATTAAACACCACTTCTTTGGCAAATTCCGAAAGGCGGGCTTCTATGTAGCGCGGCGCGGCGGCACTGTCGCCCGTGCGGATATCGCCCCAGTTGCCTTGCATGTCAATCAGTAAATCTTTCTGTCCGAGGTTTACCAGCGCATCGCCGATAGACGCATCGCCGTGCGGGTGAAACTGCATCGTGCTACCTATCAGGTTGGCCACTTTGTTGAACCGCCCATCGTCCATTTCTTTCATGGCGTGCAAAATGCGGCGTTGTACGGGCTTCAAACCGTCTTCGTTGGCAGGAACGGCGCGTTCCAAAATTACATACGAGGCGTAGTCGAGAAACCACTCTCGGTACATGCCAGAAACAGGCTGCGAATGTTGGATTTCGGGGACTTCGCCGGTATGTCCGTTTGTATTTTCCATGGAGTATCTTTGGCTCAAATAAGGGGTTTATCGTTTTTGTAGGGCGCGTTC
>CAYUJH010000152.1:0-5571 GCA_964444995.1 uncultured Roseobacteraceae bacterium
TTCCGCGAAATTGTATATGCCGACTTGGCAAGTGTTTCAGTAGAAGAGTTTTTCTTGCTCACCGAGCAGGAAATGGTGCACCGCGCTACCTTACCGTACCACAGTTTTTCCGACACGCTTTGGTGGGGCGATACCACAGCCGCCGTGCTGAAAGACGAAGAAGGGAACGTACAACGCTATATCGGGATTATCTTCGATACCACCAAGCAAGTACAACAAGAGGCTTCGCTGCGCGAGTTGCTCTCGATGGAAAAAGCGAAAAATGTGCTGTTGCAGAGTAAAAAAGACTCTTCGGAAAAGCCGCTTGCTGCCTTACTAGAGCAGATTGATTTCGACAACGGAATATCCGCATCTAACATAGACAATTTATTAAAAAACGCTACAACACCTACCCTATTGCTCGACAGTCAGGGTGTTGTTCTGCAATGCAGCCCATCTGCCCGCGTGTTTTTCCAAGAAGACCCCGTACAGCAGCACGTTGGCACCTGGATTCACCTTTCGGAAGGCGACGACGAGATGCTCTCCAAACTGCTCACCGAAGGGCTTTTTGCCGAAAAGCGTGCACGTTTTCAGGGGAAAGGAATCAACGAAATGCTCGACAGCGTATTTATTCCGCTGTTCTCGAACGAAGGGCAAGCAGCCCGCACCCTGTTAGTGTTATTTGCTGCGCCTTAACTTTCCTGTTGCCTACCTAAAACCGCACCCCCTCGTACACCTGCGCGAGGGCTAAGTACTCGTCGAAGGTGTAGTGCTGTGTTTTTGGGAGGGCTGCCATGCGTTGCGGTGCAATATACTCCCATGTATGCAATGCTCAATTTGAATAACTTACAGAGTCTGCATGGCTCATATCGTCTTTTTCATGTAAAATAGATTTTGACGCATCGTAATATTCGCAATATACATCGGTGATTTCCTGTAAAAAATGGGGCAGGTTTTCTGTATTAAACGGAGTTGCCAGATTTCGAGTTAGTTGTTCTTTAAAGCCCGGCTTACGCGCAAAATACGCCTCATTGCCCCAAAAAATAAGAGGTACTTCTTTTACAAATGGCGAGTCCTCTATCCGCCCGTGTCGCGAGCCTCTATCGTACACCTCTTCGCCATGGTCGGAAAAGTAGAGCATGGCAACTACACCCTCTTGCTCTTTTAAGGGTTCTAATATTTTATGGAGTATGTAGTCGTTGTAGCGAATGGCATTATCGAACTCGTTGAAGGTCTGTAAACTGCTGCCTTTTAGCCATGGTTTATCTGCAACTTCTTCTTTAAAAAAATTATACATTTCAGGATACCTACGGTTGTACGGATTGTGCGAACCCATCAGGTGTACAAAAATCACCTTTTTTCCGACGCTTCTCTTCAATTCTTTTCTGAAAGGTTCTAGTAAAAGTTTGTCATAGCATACCACGTTGCTATGGTAGTAATCGGTGTAATACTGAAAGTCTGCCTGACTTGTAACAAAAAAAGTAGAGCCTTGATTTTCAATTAATTGGTTACTAATCCATGCAGTGTGATACCCTGCTTCGTTGAACAGGTGCACCAGCGAACCGGCTACAGGAAACAATTCTTCCCGTAGGGTTTCTGCAAACGTAAGCGCAAACTTTAGGGCACCTAAGGTAGAAATGTTCGATGTTTCTACCTGTGAAAATAGAAATAGGTCTTTCTCTTTTTTCAGATAAGGGCTTGTGGGTCGTTCATATCCGTATAGTTCCATCCTTCGTTTAGGCGTGGACTCTCCGACTACTACTACGTAGGTTACAGCCCCGCTGTCTTGTATATTTTGGGTGATTTTTTGATATATTTTCTGATGTTTTTTTTCATTTTTTTTACCGACAATCTCTTCTACTTTTCTTGTCTCTTCTGCAAATACAAACCATGCTGTAAGAGGCTGCAAACTAACCACGTTCTTATACGCCATTTTAGCATGATGCGCTTTAAGTACTCCCTTCAAACCAGCAAGTAAAACTAGGCAGATAGCCGAGCAAATACCCAGCAACACAGGTATTTTAAGCTGCCTAGTATCAAGTTTTTTCACAAAGACTATGAGCAAAAATAACGCAGATATATACGAAACTATAAAACCAAGTACGTGCCAGGAAAAATAGTGAATAAAGAACCCCTTAACTTCGGTAATATCTGTAGAAAATACGGAAAAGTACACCCAAATTGAAGGCGCATAAGCAAAAAGATAAGCATGTACCGATGAAAATAGGCTACTAGGCACAAACAAGAGTACCAAAAGCCACTTCAATACAGAGATATATCGGTTAAAAAGAATCAGAAAAATTAGCAGCACTACCGATAAAAATACTATGCCTAGCGCGCACTCGAGAAGAAAGTCTATGAGCGTTACTTTGTAATAACTTTCGCCCAAATACGCCGATTTTTCGGGAATGGGAGCGTTCAGTGCCTGCAACACCACCCAAAACCGTGGAAAGAACTGAACATAAACAGTAGCCACTAAAAACTGAGAGAATATTTTTAAGTCTATAGAAGATAAAACCTTCTTCATACTGTCTTATTTTGGCGACTTCAAGAGAGGAGCGATGTTTTAGAAAATTTGGGTACAAGTATAACAGTCTGCAAGATATTTCCCAAGATATACCAGGGTTTATGTAAACCGAAGCGCATGAAGTTTGCGAAATTTTGGTCTCATAAATCATTCAAAATCAATCAAATCATGTCAATCATTAAATCAAATAAATCTTGGTATAACTTTCCACTTGAACACCTAAAACCGCACCCCTTCGTACACCTGCGCAAGGGAGAACGTGTAGGCAAGTTTGGGCAGCGAAACGGTAGCATCTAGCGTTTCCAGAATGGAGAACTTCCAGAAGTTTTCATGCCGCTCGTAGAGTTCTACCGTAGGGCTATCTTGGTGTATGAGGATGTAATACTGCAAGGTGGGTATTTTGAAGTACAAAAGCTGTTTGGCCGTGCCGTCGGATAGCACCTCCACAAGCAGGCTCGGATAGCGAATGTAGGTCTCTAGGTCAGAGGCTTCCATGTCGGCCGGCTCGCAGGTGAGCATCACGTCGGGATAGACAAAGATATTCGCCTGCGCGAGGGCGAGCTTTACGTTTTCGGCATATACCTCGCAAGGGCGACCCAGCACGCCGTCTTCCAACAACCTCCTTGTATTTCCCACAAGGCGATTGTGTCGGCGCGTGCCCCCTGCCATAGCAAATAGTTCGCCGTGCCAATATTCGTAGCGTTGCTGCTGGGTCTGTTCTAGGGCTAAGTACTCGTCAAACGTGTAGTGCTGTGTTTTTGGGTTGGCTGCCATGCGTATGGGTATAAATTAAACGGCGAAAAAGTCAGAAACAAAACAGCCCCGCGCCGGAAATGGTTTGTTTTACGCATAGCATTGCAATATATTCCATCCAATAAACACAAGAAAAATGGTACTTTTTGAACAACATGCACGCATTGGGTATATTACCCTAAATCGTCCGGAAAAACGCAACGCCTTGAGCGACGAGTTGGTGGAAGCCTTAAAAGAGGCTTTTGCACAAGCCGCCGCCGCGCCCGATGTGAAAGTCATCGTACTGCGCGGGGCAGGCAGTACGTTTTGCGCCGGGGCAGACCTTGCGTATCTGCAAAAACTCCGACAGAACGGCTACGAAGAAAACCTTGCCGACTCCCTCGCACTGAAAGACCTTTTCGAGGCTATTTATACGCACCCTAAAATGGTGATTGCCCAAATTGAAGGCCATGCGATTGCCGGCGGCTGTGGGCTGGCAACCATCTGCGATTTTTCCTTTGCCGTACCAGATGCAAAGTTTGGCTACACGGAGGTGAAAATTGGCTTTATCCCCGCGCTGGTGAGCGTGTTTTTGCTGCGGAAAATAGGCGAAGGACGCGCCAAAGAACTCCTACTTTCCGGCGATTTGATAACGGCGACGCAGGCGCAAGCCTATGGCTTGGTGAACCGCGTAGTAGCACCCGAACATATTGCCGAAGAAGTGGCAACGTTTGCCCACGCACTCTGCGCAAACAACTCGGCAGAGGCTATGCAGCGCACCAAGCAGATGATTGCGCACCTGCCAGCCCTTAGCCTCGCCGACGCCTTGCACTACGCCGCCGAGCAGAACGCCCACGCCCGAAATACACCAGACTGCCACAAAGGGATAGATGCGTTTGTAGCAAAGGAAAAATTGCAATGGTAGAAATTATACCAATATTCGTTTGATTTTGAATGACTTATGAGGCCAAAATTTCGCAAACCTCATGCGTTTCGGTATAATTCGGATTGTTAAAGAATGGGCATAATTCAACAAAAAAGCACGTATTCTTGCAAATACGTGCTTTTTTTGATGTGCGTTTTTTTGCGAGCCTATCGGCTATAGTTGGGCGCTTCGCGGGTAATCTGCACGTCGTGCGGGTGGCTTTCGCGCACACCGGCGGGTGTGATTTTCACGAAACGCGCCTTTTGCAATGCCTCGATGTCTTTAGCACCGCAGTAGCCCATGCCGGCTTTTAAGCCGCCCACAAGCTGGTAAAGCACCTCTGCGACAAGACCTTTGTACGGCACGCGCCCAGAAATGCCTTCGGGCACTAACTTCTTAATGTCGTCTTCGGCATCTTGGAAATACCGGTCTTTCGAGCCGTCTTCCATGGCTTCGAGCGAACCCATGCCTCGGTACGACTTGAACTTGCGCCCTTCGTAGATAATCATCTCGCCGGGAGCCTCATCGGTACCGGCGAGCATAGAACCAATCATGATACTGCTTGCCCCTCCTGCAATGGCTTTCACCACGTCGCCAGAGAAACGGATGCCACCGTCGGCGATGAAAGGCACGCCAGTACCTTTTAGCCCTTCGGCTGCTGCAAACACCGCCGAAAGTTGAGGCACGCCCACACCTGCAATAACGCGGGTGGTACAGATGCTACCCGGTCCTACCCCTACTTTCACCCCATCGGCACCGGCTTCGGCAAGGGCACGCGCCCCTTCGGCAGTAGCTACGTTGCCCACAATTACGTCGAGCTCTGGAAACTGCTGCTTGGTACGCTTGAGCGCGTCAATTACGCCTTTTGAATGCCCGTGTGCAGTATCAATACCAATCACATCTACTCCAGCCTTTTTAAGTTCGGCTATGCGGTCGAGCATATCGGGGGTAACACCTACGGCCGCCCCTACACGGAGTCGTCCGAACTCGTCTTTACAGGCAAGTGGCTTATCGCGGTTTTTCAAAATATCTTTATAGGTAATCAGGCCAATGAGCTTCCCTTTGGCATCTACGATAGGCAGTTTTTCTATTTTGTGTTCTTGCAGGATGTCTTCGGCGGCAGCAAGCCCGATGCCCTCACGCGCCGTAATGAGGTTTTCTTTGGTCATGATTTCGGTAACGGGACGGGCGAGGTCTTTCTGGAAGCGCAAATCGCGGTTGGTTAGAATGCCAATCAGCGTCCCGTGCGCATCTATGACAGGAATACCCCCAATTTTGTACTCTTTCATGATACGGTTAGCTTCGAGTAGTACCGCATCGGAGGAGAGCGTAATGGGGTCGAGAATCATACCGCTTTGCGAGCGTTTGACTTTGCGTACCTGCATGGCTTGGTTTGCTATCGACATGT
>CAYUJH010000153.1:0-5558 GCA_964444995.1 uncultured Roseobacteraceae bacterium
TGGCTGCGTCCTAAACGCCCTTGCTGTTTGACAAACGCCTCGCTCACGTACTCTGCGCAGTGCATGACGATAGTGCGTTCCCGTGCTTTATCGTTGATGCCCGGCTCCATGCCGTTTAGGTGCAACGATGTACCGTGTTTTCCTTCGTAAATGCCGCCGGTAACGTAAAAACCGAGGCTGCTCTGGTGCGAGGAAGGGTGGTTAGAGAACGTTTCGGCGTACAAATGCCCGCTGTTTTGCCCATGTGCCACTAGGCTATGCCGCAACACTTGCAGCGTATGTAGGTCAATTACCCACAAGCGTTTTGTGCTAGAGGGTAGCGAAAAATCTATTACGGTCAGCAGGTTTTTCTTAAGTACGCCTTGCCCTTTGAGCGTAAAAAAACCAGCAAGAGCTGTGCGGAACACTTCATATGCTGGTTTGGGGGCATTATCGGCAAATTGCTCGTAGAGCCAACGGACTTGGGTTTCGAGAGCGTCGGGCGGAGTGCAGGGGGCGTGCATTGCTATGGCACGAGGAGAAGTAATACCCAAAAAAAATAGCAAAATGATATGCGCGTTTCTTGCAATAAAAAACTTCATGTGTGGCGAGGGTTAAAGGTGAAAAAGTGCTGCTAGGGTAAAAAAATAGGGCGTTATGTAACTCGCATACGCCCTGCTTTTCAAACTCGAATTGTGCCGAAAAAGTTTTCTGCCTCCCTTTACTTATTGTACGATACTTCAACCATATCCCGCTCATTGATAAGACCTATCGCATCGGAGGCGGTTTGGTTTAGCCGTACAATGATTTTTTTCTCTTGGTCGGCAGCAGAAAGCTCTCCAATAACCTTTGCCACAATCTGCAAACCGTTGCTAGGGTTCCGTACGCGGATGTACGAGCCTTTGCGTGCACTAGGATGAAGGGCGTAGAGCTGTTTGCTAGGTGTGTCGTCTTTGCCTAGTGGAATAGTTGCACCAATACCTTTTTCGAGTTGGAAGCCCGGCAGTGGGCGCGGGGCTTGGGGGGCGTTTGCATCGTTGTCTTTAGTGTGTAGCGCCTCGTCGGGGCCGGGTATGCGGTAGCCGACAATGAGCTGCTCGTCTATGGCAAGGTCGTTGGAAGTAAGCTGGTTCCAAAAACGCAGGCTATCTACAGGGGTGTTAAAGTTTTTGCTTATGCTGAAAAGTGTTTCTTGCGCTTGCACGATGTGGTACACAGGTACGGGCAAACGAGGTAGGCTTGCAGGTTCAAACGCACTCGCCGGCACGCTAGGCAAGGCGCCCAAGAGTGAGTCGGCATTAGACACGGAACTTGGAACGGATACGCTTTTTTCTACGACCAACGACTGCCCTTTTACGATAAAGTCGTTGCGAAGCTGATTGATTTGCCGCAGGCGTTGCACTTCCATCCCAAATTCGCGGGCTATTTTGTACAAATTATCTCCTTCTTTTACTACATATTGTTGCTTTTCGACCGTGCTAGGGTCCACATAGGGGGTGGAAATGAGTGGTATGCGCAAAATCTGGCCCACTACAAGAGGGGCATCGGTAGCTAGGCTGTTCACCATACTTACTACGGCAGGGCTTACGCGGTAACGCTTTGCGATGTCGGGCAGTTTTTCGTTGCCCTCTACGCGGTGCAAAATATAAATGCGGTTGTTCCGCCGCTCAATCCCGATGGAGTCTTCCCATGCGGTAGCGGAAGCAGGGGTAAAACACAGCCCACTACCGACACACAATATACTTATACATATCAAAAACTTTGTCATATTTTTTTCACTATTTGGCAGTTGATTTTCACGAAAAAAAAGTATGTTTAGTGCTAAGATGTAACGAAAAGATTAAAAATACCATTCTGCATTTAACATAGCGATAGCGTGATGCCCAGTCATATCGAACTGTACCGGCACAATCGACGTGTAGTTATGTTCAATCGCCCATGTATCGGTATCTTCGCCCTTATCTTGGTGCACAAAATCGCCGGCGAGCCACAGGTAACGCCGGCCATAGGGGTCGGTGCGCTCATCGAATACGGCACGCCACTTAGCTTTGGCCTGCCGGCATACCTTCATGCCTTGAATGGCCTGCCCTTGTTTTTTGGGGAAATTTACATTGAGCGCGATGCCTTTGGGGATGCCTTTTTCCAGTGCTTGGGTTACGATAGTAAGCAATATTTCGTTCACATGCGAAAAGTCGGCTTGGTGATGGTAGTCGCACAGCGAAAAGCCAATAGCGGGCATACCCTCAATGGCGGCTTCTACGGCTGCCGACATCGTGCCTGAATAGAGCACACTTACCGAGGTGTTTGCTCCGTGGTTAATACCGCTTAGTACAATATCGGGTAGGCGGTCGCCCATGATATGGTGTTTGGCGAGTTTCACGCAGTCGGCGGGTGTGCCGGAGCATTCGTAGGCTTCGATGCCTGTGAAAATATCGGAGGGGTAGATTTTAAGGGGGTCGTGGATAGTGATGGCGTGCCCCATGCCCGATTGAGGACTGTTAGGAGCTACCACGACTACCTCGCCTATATCGCGCATAAGATCTACTAAGTGGCGGATTCCTTTGGCGGTGATGCCGTCGTCGTTAGAAATAACTATCAGAGGTCGTTTTGTTTGCATATACTTGGTAAGAGTTTAATAATTAGTGTCTTTTTTCTGTTCGTTATAATACGAAACAAAGCGGAGCATATCGTCGCGAAACAGGATGTTAATCCGCTGCTTTTCATAGTATTCGCGCATATCTTCTTGCGCATTGGCAGGGAAGGCTTCCCACGCTTGCTGCCCTTTACGCTTGCCTACTTCTTTGATTTCGCCCTGCTCGTTGGCAAGATAAAAGGTTTCTTCAAGCACATAGTGCGCCACAGAGGTATTGGGAAAGGGGCGAAACGGGTCGAAGTATTGCTGGGTGCGTTGCACAATTTTCTCGCGCGAAAGTAGGCTTATAGGCCCTTCGAGCAGCAGTTCGAAAAGTTGCATGCGGGTATAACGCGCATCGGCATTTTGGATGGGTAGGGCGAAAAAGTAACGCGTTTTTCGCTCGAGTTGGTCGTCAAACTGTATGAACGAAATTTGGCTAGCGTGGAAGGTCTTCATGCGGTTGCCAGCGTCGGTAAGTTGTACTTGGTCGCTGTCGAGGTTGTATTTAATGCGCCCTCTGATAGGCTCGCGCTCGTTGTCTTTCAAATGCACTTCGCCGGGATGCCAATAGTTTTGCGAGAACTCTTGTGCCCGAACGCCCCACGCTAGCAGGAAAAATAGCACGGCAAGTGGCAGTATTTTGTGTGTCATAGTTGCTGCGTTTACGTACGAAAATATGTGAAAATGCGCTATTGAGTTTTTCAATCTCTAAACAGAACAGCACAAATTCTATCGTCTCTTTTTTTGCCCTGCGTGGCATACAAAGAGGCCGAACGTTTTACTCTTTCAAATGTAACGAATTTTTTGCCAGTCTTTACGCCTTCTTGTGCGGCTGGGCACATACAAGCGTTTGGAAAAGCAGTGTAGGAGCGCGGAAATTTGTCGGAAAAATCGCGCTTTTTTACACGCTCATATCGGAAATGTGTATATTCAGCCAAATTTTAGCCCGCCATATCGAAAACCGAGCCGTGGGAACGAGGTGGGGCTTATAAATTCCTAAAAAATTAGGCGGATGCACATGCTTTTGATGCTCAAAGCCCATGAATTGCTTTGTAACTTGTAGGCAGGCAAAGCAATCAACTGCGTTGAGTAAAAATATCCTTGAATTACATAAGTATTGGTATAAAAACACAAAAAATGATGGAAACTGCACAGTTACTACTAAATTACGACGAGGAACAACGCGCCACCTACCTCACGGTGCTTGCCTCTTTGGCACTTGCCGACGGCGAAGTGCAGGAAGAAGAGGCCAAACTCATCGAAACGATGTGTGCCGAAACAAAGCTCTCTTTCAGACCGAAAATGCAGGTACTCAATGCCCTCTATCTGCCCAACTCGGTAGAGATAGCGCCATTGATAGAGCGCCTAAGCGAAAGCAATTTGAAATACTCGCTGCTGGCTGATATTCTCAAAATGGTACAAGCAAATGGTGAGTTAACCCCCAAAGAAGCCAAAGAAGTTGCCAAACTAAAGGGTATGCTTTTGCTGAACGATGCGCAGTACGAAGTGGTGGATAAGTACGTGAAAATGGCGGCGCAACTAACTGCGCAAGGAGTTACCGATGATTTCTTGGCACAGTCTGGCTTGGACAAAAAATTTGCTGAAGTAGGTATTCCGCTCGAAGCTTTCCAGAAAGGAAACACCATAGGAGAAGTGATCGGACAGGCTGCGCTCGGTATTGCCTCCAAAGAACTAGCCGGCACAAAAGTCGGGGAACTTCTCGAAATTGGTAAAGCTGTAGGGGGAGTGTTTGCAGGGTTGGTAATCAACAAAAACAAGGCAAGAGCTGCCGCAGAAACTACCGATGAAACGCTCGAAGCCCTTCCAAAAGGCAAAGGAAAGGGAAAAAAGAAAAAGAAAGGAAAGGGGAAAGAGTTTCTTCGTAAGATTTTGAATAAACCAATTAATACTTCGCCAGATGAGGCAACACAAACAGCCGACGAAACGAGCGCAGAGGCCTAGTATATGCAAAGGGAGACTTGAACGTCTCCCTTTGTTTTTTCTTTTCAGTCGTCGGCTATGGCAAGGGTAAGCAGGGTTTTCAAGACGGCCTGCGCGGCATAGACACGGTTTTCGGCTTGGTCGAGCATGATGCTGGCATCGAGTACGGCATCGGTAGCAATTACGTTGCGGCGCACGGGCATACAGTGCATAAAGCGTCCGTTGCGTGTAAGGCGCATTTTTTCTTCGGTGAGCATCCACGCCGGCGAGGTTTCGAGAATTTGCCCGTAATTTTGGTACGACGACCAATTTTTGACATACACAAAATCAGCACCTTCAAGGGCTTCTTCTTGCCGATGCGTTACGGTCATGCCGGCGGCAAACTCGTCGGCGAGTTCGTAGCCGAGCGGATGGGCAAGCACAACTTCGGCATCGGTGTGGCGTACCCATTCTAAAAACGAGTTGGTAACGGCTTGGGGCAGGGCGCGGGGATGCGGTGCCCAACTTACAGCCACCTTGGGGCGTTTGAGCCGATAACTGTCTATGGTAATGAGGTCGGCGAGGGACTGCAACGGATGCCGAATGGCCGATTCAAGGCTAACCACAGGCACATCGGCATGTTGTAAAAACGCAGAGAGGACTTTTTCGGCGTAGTCCTCGTCGCGGTTTTTGAGCTGCGCGAAGGTGCGCACCCCGATAATATCGCAATAGCGGCTCAAGACTTTTACCGCGTCGCGGATATGCTCTTGCGTACTGCCATTCATGACCGCTCCGTCTTCTAGCTCGAGCTGCCAGCCATCTTTTCCAATGTCCATCACAATGACGTTCATGCCCAGCAGTTGCCCGGCGCGTTGTGTGCTCAGGCGCGTGCGCAGGCTCGGATTAAAAAAAATAAGGCCGAGGGTTTTGCCGTCGCCCAAGTCGGGATAATACTGTGGGTCGGAACGAAACCGCTGCCCGAGCGCAACGAGTTGTTGTACGTTGCGCACATCGTGTACGGAGG
>CAYUJH010000154.1:0-1694 GCA_964444995.1 uncultured Roseobacteraceae bacterium
TTACCCAGTTTCCGTCGCTTGTGGGTAAGCCTGCTTATTTGCCCTCGATGGCGACCACGGCAGGCGACCGCTTCTATGCGGTAGGCTACCAAGACGGCACCTTCCCCGACCTCGGCTTCCATGTAGAAGGCGAAATGGGTGGGCTGTGGTGTCATCCTATCAAACTGCTCGACGGGTTCACCGCCGAAATTCGCGGGCAAGAGGGTGCGTCGTACTGCCTAGAAAAAGCTGAATCGTTCGAAAACTTCCCCCTCGGTAATGTGCGCCACTACCGCCTGCCCAAACTCGGTCTGGTGGTACAGCGGCAGGAGTTCGTGCCCGACGGCACGCAGGGGATGCTCATCGCCTATCAGCTCGAGAATACGTCAGCGGAGGCTCAAACGTTTACCTTCGTCTTCAACGGCTTTACCGACCTGCAGCCCGTATGGTTGAGCGAACGCATCGGGCTGCGCGATGCACCGGACTCTGTATTTTTCGATGCCGACCAACAAACAGCCGTAGCCCGCGACTTAGCCAACGAATGGTGGGCAATATGGGGCAGCGATGCGCCCGAAGCTACGTTTCGCGCCGAGCCTACGTGTACGTTCTCCCGACGCGGACAGGGCGTGGCAGCAGGGCTGTCCTATCCTGTTGCCCTGGAAGCTGGGGGGCGCACTACCCTGCATTTTTTTGTAGCAGGCAGTTATAAAAGTGCCGACGAAGCCACTCAAATCTACCAACAGTTGAAAGAAAATATCGGCACGTTGGTGCAAGAAAAAGCCGAACGCTACCGCACATTGGCAAACACGGCACGGCTAAAAATCCCCGACCCTCAGCTCGCTCAAGCCTACGAATGGGTCAAATACAATACCGATTGGCTCATGCGCGATGTACCCGAAATTGGGCGCGGGCTTTCCGCCGGCCTGCCCGACTACCCGTGGTGGTTCGGCTGCGACAATACCTATACCTTGCAGGGCGTACTGGCAACGGGACAGCCCGAAGTGGCGCGTTCTACCTTGCTGCTGCTGCTCGAACTTTCCGAGAAAACCAATCCTTCGAGCGGGCGCATTATCCACGAAGCCTCTACCAACGGAGTGGTTTACAATGAAGGCAACATCAACGAAACGCCACATTTTGCTTCCATGCTTTGGGAATACTACCTCTGGACGGGCGACCGCACACTGCTCGAGCGGGCGTACCCTACCGTAAAAAAGGGCATGGCATGGCTCTTGGCAGAAAACGACCGCGACGGCAACCACTTTCCCGAAGGGCCGGGCATGATGGAAATTCACGGACTCGATGCCGAAATGATTGACGTAGCGGTTTACACCCAACAGGGCTTGCTTGCTACTGCTGCCATGGCCGAGCTTTTTGGAGAAACTGCTTTGCAACAACATTATACGGATATCGCCGAAGGTATAAAAACACGTTTGAATACGGATTGGTGGGTAGAAGAAGCTGGTGCCTTCGCCGATTTTATCGCTACCCGCGAAAAAGCACTCGAACTAATTGCCGATGCGATTGTCCGCGCCGATACGCTGCAAAAACCTTGGGCGGTAGAAGAGCTAAAAGCAACCCAAGCACAGGTGCAGGCACTGCCAAAAGGTACAAAAAAAGGATTTTCGGTGCATCGAAATTGGGTAGTAAACACCCCCCTAGAAGTGGGCATTGCCGAGCCTGAAAAAGCCTTGAAGGCACTCGAAACCGCTTCGAAA
>CAYUJH010000154.1:1704-4213 GCA_964444995.1 uncultured Roseobacteraceae bacterium
CAATCCGTTCGGGGTATTTGTTACAGGCATCGACCGCGACGAGTCCGCAGGGACCGACGACAGTTCGTTTGCCGAGCGGCAGAAGGTATTCTCGTACGTAGGTGCGGTGATGACCCTGCCGACTGGTGTGCAGGCGCGGGCAGAGGCGCACTACGGCCACCCCGACCGCGCCCTCGACTACTTGCAGCGACTCACACGCTCGTTTGGCTATGCCTTGCCCGGCGGCATGTACGAAGTATCCCCCGATTTTGGTATGATGGTGCAGGCATGGAACATCTACGCACTTGCCCAGCCGATTGTAAAGCATTTTTTCGGAGTACATCCGCACGCGGCTCAACAGGAAATTCTTTTGCAGCCCATGCTGCCCACCGCGTGGGATGATTGTGCCCTTGAAAACCTCGTAATAGGCACCAACCGACTGAGCGTGGCGTACACGCGCAAGGAAGGCGTGGAAACTTACCAAATAAGCCAAACCGAAGCCAGTTGGGTAGTCGCTCTCGAACTTCCCTACCGCGAAGGGTTGCGGGTGCGCATACAAGGCGACGAGCAAGACATTAAGCCCGAAAAAGGCGGGAAAACATGTACACTGCTTCTGAAAGGCACAAACAACGAGGTAATACTTTTTGAGTAGCCGAATTAGGTCGCTCAAGGTCGCACAAAAAAGCACGTACTATCTTCGGTACCTGCTTTTTTGTTTTTTGTATCTTCGCGAAAAGAAATAGGCTAAAAAATTTTGAGTATAAGAAAGCCTACCTTTTTGTACGCATTGCTTGGCGGAACTGCCCTATTTTTTCCCACCCCACGACTTCCTCAGGCGTACTTTCGGCCAAATGCAGCCGTAGGCTCGGATAGTGCGCTATGACTTCTTGCAAGTAGCCTGTTTGCTGTGCGCGGCGGCGTTGGCAAAATTCACCCTCAAAGTGCAAGGGCATCACATCGTTAACAAGTAGATTTTCCACGGTAAGCCCTTGCGCCTTTAGCGAGGCGAGTAGCTGATACGTTTCGTCGAGCACCATCCGTTCGGCCTTGCAGACCACCCAAACCTCAGACAGTGTGCGGTCGTGCAAGGTGTCGCGCACGTGGTTGAGCAGTCGTTTTACCGCCAAAAGGATGTCGTCTGGCTCGTCGGGATGTTGCTTGCCCCGAAACGTAGCCTGTACCACGCGGTACTTCCAACGGAGTTTGGCAAGGGCTTTCACCCACGTATCGAGCAGGTCGGGGACGTTGAGCAGGCGCAGCGCGTGCCCGGTCGGGGCAGTGTCCACTACAATGTTTGCCCACTGCGCATCGTCGAGCAGGTCTGCAATCGCTTTGAAAGCCATCAACTCGTCGAGGCCGGGCAGGGTGAGCGAAAAGAGTTGCCCGAAGTCGTCCTCGTCGAGGTACGAGCTGCTATCGAAGAGTTGGAACAGGTCGTTGCGGTGCGTGCGCCGGAAGTCTTCAAAAAGTTGTGCGGCGTTCACTTGCTGCACATATAGATTTGGCGCGGTGCTGGTAGGGGCATCGAAACGCTCCGTCGGACGCGCTAAGGCATGTGCCAGTGAATGTGCGGGGTCGGTCGAGATAACGAGTGTTTGCGCCCTCTCTGCAAGGTGCTGCCCAAGGGCAAGGCTTACGGTCGTTTTGCCCACGCCTCCTTTGCCCCCAACAAAGGTTAGCCGACGCGGAGGGAACAAAAAAGGGGCAATATTTTGCAGATAAGGGGAGTCGGTAGGGTGCATCTGGGTAGTGAATTTATGGAAAGATACTGTTGGGAAAACGCTACTTTCTATGAATTCTGCGAAAAATGCCCCAATTTTGCAGCTTCTTCACGCATTCTCACCAAATCCGCAAGGCATACCATGCTCAGTATCCAAAATCTTTCTTTCTACTACGGCGACCGCGCTATCTACGAAGATGCTTCTTTGCACATAAAACCCAAAAACCGCATTGGACTCATCGGGCTAAATGGGCGCGGCAAAACGACGTTACTTAAACTTATTTATGGCATGTTAACGCCCGATTCTGGGGTAATTAGCAAAAGCAACGATACCACGATTGGTTTTTTAAACCAAGACATGCTTTCCTATCAAAGCCAAGAAAGTATTCTCAACGTGGCCTTGCAAGGTTTTGAAGAGCAGTTGATACTGCAACACAAAATAGACGAGACCCTCGCGGAGATGGAAAAAAATTACACCGACGCGCTGATGGACAAGCTCGCCAAGTTGCAAGAACGCTTCGAGGCGTTGGAAGGCTACACAATTCGGGCCAAGGCAGAGGAGATTTTGGAAGGATTGGGCTTTACCACCACCGAGTTGCAACAGCCCTTGCAGCAATTTTCCGGTGGCTGGCGTATGCGCGTGATGCTCGCCAAGTTACTCTTGCAAAAGCCGTCGCTGCTCATGCTCGACGAGCCAACCAACCACCTCGACTTGCCCTCTATCCAATGGCTCGAAAATTACCTTTCTTCGTACGAGGGTGCTATTGTTATCGTATCGCACGACCGCGAGTTTCTCAACCGCGTCGCCAA
>CAYUJH010000154.1:4223-5545 GCA_964444995.1 uncultured Roseobacteraceae bacterium
TAGCCGGCGGCAAACTCAACACGTTTTCGGGCAATTATAGCTTTTATTTGGAAGAAAAGGGGCTACGCGACGAAATTCAGCGCAATGCCTTCAAAAATCAGCAACAAAAAATAAAGCAAACCGAGCAATTTATTACCCGTTTCCGCTCCAAGGCCACCAAATCGAGACAGGTGCAGTCGCGGGTAAAAATGCTGGAGAAAATGGACGTGGTGGACGAGGTGCAAGACGAAGTAGTGGACCTCAATATTCGGTTCACCTTCCGCCAACAGCCCGGTAAAATTATCGCTTCTTTCAACGACGTGTACAAGGCGTATGGCGACAAGAAAATTTTTGAAAACACGACATTTGCCATCGAGCGGGGCGATAAAATCGCGCTCATCGGTGCCAACGGAAAGGGCAAATCTACGCTGCTGCGCATGGTAGCCAACTCCGAACAGTTTGAAGGCGAATACCAGCCGGGCTACAACGTCATCCCAGCCTTTTACGCGCAGCATCAGCTCGAATCGTTGCACATAGAAAACGAAATTCTCGAAGAACTTAAGCAGGCGGGCAGTGGCAAAATGGAGTCGGAATTGCGCAACATTTTGGGCTGTTTCCTCTTCCAAGGCGACGAGGTTTTTAAGAAAATCAAAGTCCTTTCCGGTGGGGAAAAATCGCGCGTGGCACTTGCCAAAACGCTCATCTCCGAAGCCAACTTCCTACTACTCGACGAACCGACCAACCACCTCGATATGCAGTCGGTGAATATCCTGATACAGGCGTTGCAGGCGTATGAAGGTTCGTTCCTCGTTGTCTCGCACGACCGGCACTTTATCAGCCATGTGGCCAATAAAATTTGGTACATCGAAAACTACGAGCTGAAAGAATACCCGGGCACGTACGATGAGTTTACGATATGGTACGAGCGCAAGCTACAAGCCGAAAAAGACCAAGAAATGCAGGCAAAGGCGGCACCCGCACCCAAGCCCGAAAAAAAGACGCGCCAGCCGCTCAACAACGAACAAGAACGCGAGTTGAAAAAATTACAGAAGGAACTCACGCTGATAGAAGAAAAAATCACGGCGCTCGAAGCCGAGCAACAAACCCACGAGGAGCAAATGGCCAAAAAGGAGGTATTCGCCGACCCGCACCGCTTGGCAGAGGCTACGCAGGCATACGAGCGCACCAAAACAGCCCTTGCCGAACAAAACGCAGCGTGGGAAACGCTTGCCGAAAAAATAGAGACGTTGGAGCAGTAAATAGGCAGTTGGGGCAGCGAGGCTGGTAACATGACCTGCCGCCTGCAAAGAGAAGGGCATCATTTTCGGACAGGACAGTAACCC
>CAYUJH010000155.1:0-5511 GCA_964444995.1 uncultured Roseobacteraceae bacterium
GATACGGTTTCCTTTCTGAAAATGCTGATTTTGCCCGCAAGGTGCGCGAAGCCGGGCTAGTTTTCATAGGCCCCTCGCCCGAAGCCATTGCTACGATGGGCAGCAAACTTGCCGCCAAAGAAGCCGTTTCTCACTACGACATCCCCCTTGTGCCCGGCACACCCGGCGCGGTGGAAGACCCCGTTGTCGCCCTTGAAAAAGCCAAAGAAATTGGCTTTCCGGTACTTATCAAAGCAAGTGCAGGGGGCGGCGGAAAGGGAATGCGCGTTGTGCATTCAGAAGAAGAACTCAAAGAGCAAATGGAGCGTGCCATTAGCGAGGCAGTATCGGCTTTTGGCGACGGTGCTGTGTTTGTAGAAAAGTATTTTACTCACCCGCGCCACATTGAAGTACAAGTTCTGGGCGACCAACACGGCAACATCGTCTATCTCTTCGAGCGCGAATGCTCGGTGCAACGGCGGCACCAAAAAGTCATTGAAGAAGCCCCTTGCTCGGTGATGACTCCCGAAATACGCAAAAAAATGGGCGAGGCTGCCGTGCGCGTGGCCAAAGCCTGCAACTACTACGGAGCCGGCACGGTAGAGTTTATCGCCGACGACCAACTCAATTTTTATTTCTTGGAGATGAACACGCGTCTGCAAGTCGAGCACCCCGTTACCGAAGAAATTACGGGCATAGACCTCGTAAAAGAGCAAATCCGCATTGCCGAAGGTAAGCCACTGTCTATCAAGCAAGAAGACCTCAAAATTAACGGTCATGCGCTCGAAGTGCGCGTCTATGCCGAAGACCCCACCAACAATTTCTTGCCCGACATCGGCACGCTGCAAACCTACTGCCGTCCGCAAGGACCCGGCGTGCGCGTGGACGACGGCTTCCGCGAAGGCATGGACATCCCGATTTACTACGACCCTATGATTGCCAAGCTCGTAACCTACGGAAAAGACCGTCAGGAGGCCATTGAGCGCATGATTCGCGCCATCGACGAGTACCAAATCACGGGCATCAGTACCACGCTTCCGTTTTGTAAGTACGTGCTCGAACACGAAGCCTTTGTGAGCGGACAGTTCAACACCAAGTTTGTAGAGTTGTATTTCAAGCCCGACCTGCTCAAAAATCACCCGAATGAAGAGGAGGTAATGCTCTCGGCTGCTTTTATCATGGAACTTTTCAAAAAAGGCGTACTACGCAAACCGAACGCCCTGCCCGAACAAAAATCAGCAGCTGCGGTGGGTACAGCAACCCCTTCGGCGTGGAAACTGCGTGGGAAGTAGCAACAAGAACAAACCCACAGGCCTCTGTACTGTCGAAAAAAAAACAACATAGGTAAGCAAAAAATTGGACGCTTTAAGGTAGTGATACCAAAAAAATAACTAAGCATTGCATGAAAAAAATACTGTACGCATGCGCGTTGGTCGGGCTGTTTGCCTGCGGAAACTCCAGCACGGAGTTTGCAAAGGAAACCTTCGACGCGGAGAAATGGAAAGAAGATGCCAACGGCTGCAAAGGGCTGCGGAAAACCGAGCTGGAGAAGTTCCAAGCGGTGAAGCGCGCATTTTACGAGCTTAGCGAGCGCGACCTGCGCCGCGCCCTAGGTCGCCCCGACCACGTGGACATCTCCAAACGCAAGCAGAAGTTTTACATCTACTACATAGAAACAGGCACGCAGTGCAACGAGGTAGCAGACAACGAAGCACGGCAACTTTCTCCCGAACCGAGCAAGGCTGCTCGCATCGAAATACGCTTTAGTGCCTTAGAGCGCGTAAACGAAGTAGTCTATCGGCCTAACAGCGAGTAACACATAGTGAACTATAAAAAAATGCCAGCAAAAAATCTGCTGGCATTTTCCGTATTATTCTACTACTCTTTGAATTGTTCTCGTATTGCTTTACGCAGTCAAGAGGTGCAAAGTTACAGGTTTTATAAAAAAAATTAACAAGTTTTTTACGGGTTTATGAAAACGGCGGTTAAATGGCTGCTACGGGTAGTAGCTTTTGTAGGTCTTACAGCTTTGCTGATAGGCATGGGTATATGGTGGGTGAGTAAGCCCTTACCCCAAGGCGAGCAGGGTGCGGCAGCCGATGCCCTCGCCGAAAAAATGCTGCTTGCCATCAACAAGTCCGCATGGGATAGTGTGGGCGCGGTGTCGTGGAATTTTGGCAACCGGCAGCAGCACCTATGGGATAAAAAACGCCACGCCGTGCGGGTACGGTGGAGCAACTACGAGGTGTTGGTGGACATAAACCCCAAGCGCGGCATTGCTTACCAAGACGGGCAGCGCGTCCCCCAAGCTAAAAACGATGCCCTCGTGGAAAAGGCATGGAAACACTGGGTCAACGATGCGTTCTGGCTCAATGCGCCTGCCAAAGCCTTCGACCCGGGTACGGTGCGCACCCTCGTCCGCCGCGACGACGGCTCGGAAGCCCTTCTGGTACATTATACGACTGGCGGAAACACCCCCGGCGATGCCTACCTATGGATACTCGACGCACAACACCGACCAGTAGCATGGGAACTCTGGGTCAGCATAGTACCGATGAAAGGATTTGCGTTCTCGTGGGAAAACTGGCAGCAAACGCCCGAAGGTGCATGGCTAGCGCAGACGCATGAAAGCAAACTATTTACGTTGCAACTAGCTGATATACAGACTGCTCCGAGCGCGGCATCTCTCAACGGCGGCACAGACCCCTTCGCGCCTTTGTTTGAATAATATGTCTGAAGGATGCCTGAAAAGCCTCCTACTTCTTGAGCCTATCCGGATTTTGCGACAGAAACGTTTTCCACGAACCTGCCTTGCCTTGTGGTCTGCCTGCTTGGTAAAAGTGGCACATCGCTACGCCGAGCGCATCGGTGGCATCGAGCAAGAAATTCTCGTCGGGTTTGAAGGCAAGTAAGTGCCCCAACATAGCAGCTACCTGCTCCTTACTCGCGTTTCCGTTCCCTGTTACCGACTGCTTAATCTTTTTGGGCGCATACTCTACAATCGGAATTTCGCGTGAGAGTGCTGCCGCCATCGCCACGCCTTGTGCCCTGCCCAGTTTGAGCATCGCCTGTACATTTTTACCGTAAAAAGGGGCTTCGAGTGCCATCTCGTCGGGGTGGTAGTCGTCTATGAGTTGCAACACACGCTGAAAAATCTTTTGCAGTTTGAGCGCGTGATTATCGTACTTGGCAAGGTGAATTACCCCATATTGTAGTAGTTGGGGCTTATTCCCTACGATTTTGAGTAGCCCGTATCCCATAACCTGCGTGCCGGGGTCCACGCCTAAAATTATTTTCTCTGCTGTCATGTTCGGTAAGTTTGTGCGTTTCCGCGTATTTTTGCGGTCAAGCAAAATGCCTAAACGCGTGGTTGTTTCTCAAGTTCGGATAAAGATACCCGAAACGAAGTGCTCTGGGAAATTCAGCGCCTGTAAATCTGCTTATCTTCACATACAATAAACACACTTTAAGATTACTAGAATGAGCAAATTACCCGATTATTTTCAAATTGACGAATTACTGAACGAAGAACACCTGCTGGTGCGCCAAAGTATCCGCGATTGGGTGGACAAGGAAATAAAGCCAGTGATTGATTCATACGCCCAAAAGCACGAGCCGATTCCGAACCTCATGAAGCAACTGGGCGCGTTGGGCGCACTCGGGCCGTACATCCCCGAAGAATACGGCGGGGCAGGCCTTGACCAAATTGCTTACGGGCTCATTATGCAAGAGCTAGAGCGCGGCGACAGTGCGGTGCGTTCTGCCGCCTCGGTGCAGTCGTCGTTGGTGATGTACCCCATTTTCACCTTTGGCAGCGAGGAGCAAAAACGTCGTTTTTTGCCCAAACTAGCTAGCGGCGAGATGATTGGCTGCTTCGGACTGACCGAACCTAACCACGGCAGCAACCCGAGTGGGATGGAAACGCACTTTGTAGAAGACGGCGACCACATCATTTTGAACGGTGCGAAACTCTGGATTACCAACTCGCCCCTAGCCGATGTAGCGGTTGTATGGGCCAAAAACCCGCAAGGTAAAATCCGTGGGGTCATCGTAGAGCGCGGCATGGAAGGGTTCACCACGCCGGAAACCCACAACAAATGGAGCTTACGCGCCTCGGCCACTGGCGAACTCGTATTTGCCGACGTGCGCATCCCCAAAACTAACATCCTGCCCAATGTGGAAGGCTTGAAAGGCCCTCTAAGTTGCCTAAATAGTGCACGTTACGGTATCAGTTGGGGCGTAATTGGTGCGGCAATAGATTGTTACAGCACAGCCTTACAATATGCATTAGAGCGCAATCAGTTTGGCCGCCCGATAGCTGGCTTTCAGCTACAACAAAAGAAACTCGCCGAAATCCTTACCGAAATCACCAAGGCGCAGCTGTTAGCTTGGCGTTTGGGCACGCTCAAAAACGAAAACCGCGCCACACCGGCTCAGATTTCAATGGCAAAGCGCAATAACGTAGCTATGGCTCTTAACACAGCTCGCGAGTCGCGCCAAATTCTTGGTGGCATGGGCATCGTGGGCGACTTCCCCATGATGCGCCACATGATGAACCTCGAGTCGGTCGTAACCTACGAAGGCACGCACGACGTACACTTGCTCATTACTGGCATGGATATTACCGGTATATCGGCCTTTCAATAGTATTGCCTGCCCAATCTCTTACAAATTTTACTTTACATAAAAACCCCTCGGCAAAAGCATATGCCCGCCGAGGGGTTTTTTCTTGCGCACGCGCACATGATTTTTAGAGGTTTTGAAAACTTCTATCCTGTAAATCGGTACGTTATAAGTATGTTGTGCGTAGTTTTTCAGCTACGAGTGGCATCATGCTTCCCGCAGGGCCCTCATAGGTAAAGACTTCTTTTTTTCGGAAAGAAATGGCCGGAATCTGTTTATCCACCAAGAAAATAGGCGTTGTATCGGGCACAAAATCGAGCAGCCCGGCAGCAGGATATACAACGAGCGATGTACCGACCACCATAAAAATGTCAGCTTGTTCTACTTCGGCAATCGCTGGCTCAATCATGGGTACAGGCTCGCCAAACCAGACAATGTGCGGGCGAAGTTGCGAGCCGCGTGGACAAAGGTCGCCTAGGCGTATCTCGGGGCGGCTAGGGTCTAGGTCATACACGTCGGGGTAGTCTTGGCCGCGTACCTTGAGCAGCTCTCCGTGCAGGTGCAAAACGCGTGAAGAGCCGCCCTTTTCGTGCAAATTATCTACATTTTGGGTGATGATTACCACCTCAAAATCGTTCTCTAAGTCGGCAAGGGTGGTGTGCCCTGTATTGGGAAGAGCTTCGAGCGCATTGAGGATGCGCTGATTGTAGAAGGCAAGCACCAGCTCAGGATTGCGTCGCCAGCCTTCGGGCGTGGCTACATCCATCACATCGTGGCCTTCCCAAAGCCCGTTGCTATCGCGGAAGGTTTTGATGCCACTTTCGGCGCTGATGCCCGCACCGGTAAGCACTACGAGTTTTTTCATGTTTCTTACTTTTGTCTAGGGTGAGCGATTATTTTTTGAAGCCA
>CAYUJH010000156.1:0-5276 GCA_964444995.1 uncultured Roseobacteraceae bacterium
ATTTCAAAACTTCGCATCACAAGCCCGAAGCCTTTCACAGCGCAGTGGAATCGAGGGATAGAAGACCCAAACGCAGTGAGATTGAGACCGCTCTGAAAGAAGGCGAAGAGAAGGGCAAAGAAAAGCGCGATGTAGAAATTGTACTCAACATGCACAAAAAGGGCTTTGACGCACCGCAGATTGTGGAAATCGCAGCACTTCCCCCCAAACGATATGAAAAACGCACTCCCTCATGTACTGAAGGAGTGCGCTTTTGCATTGTTTTAGCCTTATGAAAAGACGGAAAGGATTATCCTTCCACATTTTCGGCACTTGCTGCGCCTTCTTCTACGGCGAAGCTAAGTGCGAGCTTTTCCCAAAGAAGGGTTACTTTTCCGCCATCTACTGTGAAGGTTAGGGCCTCGGTGCTTTCCTCAACCATCGAAGGACTTACTTCGATACGTAGCGCGTCGTCGGCCATGTTGTAGTCGTAGGCGCCCCACTGCTCGTACGTTTTGTTAAAGATGACCGTCCAGAGACCTTCTTCGGAAGGAATGGTGAATAACGCGTATTTACCCGCAGGGAGTACCTCGCCTTCGATGCGCACATCGGCAGATACCTCGAAGACGGTTGCCTCGTCTGCACCGGTGCGCCATACTTGCCCGTAGGGTACTAGGCTGCCCCAAACCGCTCTGCCTTTTACAGAAGGCTGGCTGTAGTCGATTGTGATAGAGGTAGCACCTATGGTGCCAGTAGCCGAGGTGCGCGGACTTACACGCGAAGGTTTACTTTCGGCGGCAACTTCTTCGGTAACTGTAGCTTCGGTTTCTTCGGTAGTCGCAGGTTTTTCGCCGCACGCGCCTAGCAAGAGTGCCGCAGCGAACGACGCTCCAAGGGCCATTAATTTGAATGTTCTCGTCATGTTCGTTTGAATTTTGTCTTGTAAAAAATAATTTACAAAGGCAAAGTTACGAAAATTCATACATAATCTTTCTTATGGGGTGCTCAATGGTTGGTGGTAGCTTCTTGTAGGGTAGGGGCGCGTTGGTCGCGTAAGGTGGGAGCTACTTCGAAGCGTGCCACTACTTTTTTCCCGTCGGGCGCGTAGCAGAATAGCCTGTAAGTGCCCTCTGCGGCTTGGGTGGTGCCGTCGGGGAGCAGTGCGCCCAAGGCATCGGGGGTAAGTGTAAGCCGTACAGTGCGCGTTTCGCCCACCTTTAGCGGTATGCGTTCAAAGTGTTTCAGCAGTTTTGGGGTGTGCCCTACCCACTCTTGTTCTTTGGAAAGAAACCAACATACGAGCTGTTCGCTAGCCTGCTTGCCGGTGTTCCTAAGCTGCAGACTAGCCTCCAACGTTTCGGAAGCGGTAATTTCATCCTTTTTTACGGTTATTGTATCATAGACAACGGTTGTGTAAGAAAGCCCATGCCCTACCGGGAAAAGATACATGTTCTCTTCTATTTCTTGGGTAAGGGCACTGTGGTTAAGTGCCGAGAGGTGCCCCGCCGATTTGGGGTAGTTGAACGGGAGAAAGCCATTGGGTTGCTGCGTACCGTATAGCATCTTTGCGAGCACTTCGGAGGTATGGGCAGTGGGTTCCCACGTATGTAGCACGGCACTTACGCGCCCAAATGCCTCCTGCAAGGTGTAGGGGTATGCACCTACGAGCACCACTACGACCGGTTTGCCTATATCGAGGAGTTGTTCTAGCAAGATGTGTTGGTTACGAGGGAGTTGTAAGTTGGTTTGCTGAAAGCTAACGGCCTGAGCGGTGGTACTATCAGATAAACTGGCAGCCAACGCCTTCGTTTCGCCTAACGTAAGTATCACTACATCGGCTTGTTGAGCGGCTTGTAGCGCTTCTTGCAAGAGTTTTTTTCGCTGCATTTCCTGCGTTTTTTCTTCACCCGCACGCCGGAAAGGTACGCCTTCTGCATAGGTGATGCTTTGCCCGGTAAGTTTTGCGCGCTCCATCGCCTTATGAAGCCCTACGAGGCTATCTTGGGCTATTCCCCAATGTGCGGGCAACGTTTCGAGGTGCGCCGCGTCCACCAGCGCGATTTTTTTGACTTCGGGGCGCAACGGAAGGCCTTTTTCGTGGTTTTTCAGCAATACGAACGAGTTGCTTACCACATGGGCTGCCGCCTTACGGACTTTTTGCAACGCCGCCCAAGGAATGCGTAGCGCGGCGGAGTCGCGGTAGTCTTCTTCGAACAGACCGAGCTTGAACTTGAGGGCGAGCACCTTGGCAAGGCGTTCGTCGAGCTGCTTGGCACTCAGCCTCGTGAGAGAAAGGTTCGCAGCTTGCCAAGTAGCCTCGTGCTCCATTTCGGGCAACTCAAGGTCTATGCCTGCCCTGAGTGCTGGCAAGAGTGGGTTTTGCTCCGGATTATATACTCTCAGGTTTGTAACAAAGCTTACTTCGCCTTTTGTGGGAAGCAATAAGCCCTTATACTCGGCTTTTTTTCTGGTAATCTCTTGCCACGCCCACGCGTCGAAGTGCATCGGGCGTTGTTCGAGGTAGCCCGTGCCCGCAGCGAGTGCCCAGCAGTCGGTTTGCGCAGCGGCGCGTAGTACTGGCAAAAGAGTCTGCAAAAAAGCGGTGCGAGAAAGCACAGCCGGCGCAAGTGCGGTATGCCGGCGCGGAGATAGGCGCAAAATTGCCCCCACGCCCTCTGTACCTAAGTTTCCTTGCACGCCTTTTACCCATGCGGCCGTAAGTTGCGCACTCAGCAAGGGCACTTCCCCGAAACTTTCGGCAAATTCGGGCAGGCGCGGGTCGTGCAGGGGAGCTGCAATGGGCCCCACGAGGGCGTGTACTCCTTGTTGCCGCTTGTAATGCCCCAAGTGGCGGGCATACTGCTGCACGGTTTCGGGCTGCCACGTAGCGGCGAGCGCGAGCGGCGTAGGAAGCCCAACGAGCAGCGTATCGGCAGGGGAAAACAGGTGCTCAAAAAAGAGTGCCGGCACCCGCAGGCTGCGTGCGGTAGCGTGTTGTTGTAAATGTTGTCGCACGAGGGCATGTTTTATACTGCCTTGCCGAGGGTCGATAAACACGCCACCTACTCCTTCGGGAAAGCGTTTTACCATGCCGTACGAGTAAAACGCCGTGTCGTTTTTCAGCAAATGAGGATAATAGTTTTTACCTATCATTTGCAGTTGTGCCAACTTTTGAGTTACCGACATGCTATCGAGCAGGTGCGTGAGGCGTTGTTCGAGCGTATAGACCGGATTTTGGTAAATGGGTACTTGGGCACATGCCATCTGGCCCCATGCCGCAAGGCAGCACAGGAATAAAAATCGTTGATACAGGTACATGATAGTGGCGGGTGGATTATTTGGTGAATAACAGGGTCATGCGAATCTTCGTCTATTCGTCCTCGTCTTTTTCGCGCTTTACGTCGAGGTCGTCTCTATCTTTTAATTTTTTATCCACCACTTGGCGGTTTAAAAATTCATTGATTTGGTCAATGGTAAAATTACTTTCAATTTCGCCAGAGGAATTAATTTTAATATCAAAACCTTCCAAATCTTTATGTACGCGTGGTTTTTTTTGGTCTTTCATAATAAAAAAATAATTAGGGTTGAATAGTGTATTAAAATTTGTGTGCTTTTCAAGCATTGATTTTTTTGTGCGCAAAACGAAGCAGTTGAGCAAATGCAAGGCTCAACGCATATACCTCCTATGATACTTCGTTTCGAGTATATGATAGGGAAGACCGCGTCGGCTGCATAAAGTTAATGAATTTTAATACAAAACTGCCCAAAAGAAGGTTATTTTCCAGACCGTCTTTTGGGCAGATATGGTGGGTACGTGTTGATAGCTGAAAGCCGCTACTCGCTACCTTCCCGCATCAGATAGACCCATCCTTTCAGTTCTTTGACGGCATCTTGCGGATTTAGACGGAAGAACCTGACTGTGGCCGTATAGTAGTACATACCGCTTGGCAGAGGGTTTCCGTTCCGGTGTTGGCCGTTCCAGTTGAGAAGCACATCGTCGTCCGACTCGTGGACCAGCTCGCCCCACCGGTTATAAACCTTAAACGAAACGCGCTCTACAAAACGTGGGCAGCGGAAAGGAACAAAAAAGTCGTTGCGCCCGTCGGCGTTGGGGGTGAACACGTTGGGCAGTTCGTAGTAGGCGCAGTCGCTGTCAATGCAGATTTCGGGCATAAATTCACTTTCGTTGCCCGCGAAATCGACCGTAGTGAGGGTATAGCAGCCGGCAATGGAAGGCAGGTTGGCATGTACAAAGAACGTATCGGTTACGCTCGTGAGCAGCACAAAGGCGGAGTCGGGGTTTGGCCGGTAGTAGATGTTGTAGAATGCGAGGTCGTCGTCGCAATCGGGATTTTGGTCGGGTGTCCAAGCGAATATGTTTTCAAACGTCTGATTCTCCGGGCAGCTATCGCTGGGTTCGTAGTTAATAGCCTCCAGCTCTTCGCAGGTGCGCGACAGTAGCTGGAAACTGACAGGTAAGCACGGCGGCACCACATCGCGCAGCACTGCACAAGCCTCCTGCGACTTGTTGAGCAACGGCTCGGCAATGAACGGATTTTGGTACGTTCCCTGCGTAGTTACGAAGTAGCAGTACTCCTGTGTAGGATTCAGGGCGGCAATGCGGCCGTTATCTTCGTAGCGGAAGCCGCGCACGGTAACGTCCACGCTATCGAGCAGCACAAAGACCTCGTCTTGGGCGCGTTTGCGATAGATGTAGTGCCTACGGAACGCTAGGGTGTTGTTGCGCCACGGCGTTTCCGCTTCCCAGCTCAGGGCAATGGTTTCCTGCGTACTCACGGCGGAAAGGCGCACCGAAGAGGCAACCGCAGAGGAGTCCACCAAATTGCCGTCCGAATAGAAAAACACGCGGTAGTTGTATGGCAGGGTTTGCGTATTGAGGTTTGGGTCGGTGAAAAACGTATCGTTTTCGGCAAAAACAGTGGGCAAGAGGGTGTAGTTTTCCCTACCTACAAACCCTTCGGCACGGCCTACGCGGTAGGTGTGCGGGCGCGGGAAGGCGGCGGTATCTAGCCCAACGACTTTGGTCCAGCGCACAAAAATTTCGCCACTGGTGCGGTCGGTGCGTTCTACGCTCACGTTGGTAACAAAAGGCGCGTTGGTAGGGGTAAAGACCAGGATAGAGTCGCAGATTTCTTGCGAGAAGTTAATAAGCGGCAGTTGGGTGCGGATTTCGCGCTGTGTGTAACGGCCAAACGTAGCCACGCGGTAGCAGTACAGTTTGCCCGGTTCGAGTGGCTGCCCGCCAAACTGCCCGTTATCGATGTAGGCGAAGCCGT
>CAYUJH010000156.1:5286-5492 GCA_964444995.1 uncultured Roseobacteraceae bacterium
GTTCTGTACCACGTTTACGCTATCAATAAGTTCAAAATCCGTTTGTTCGCCTTCAATTTTGCGGTAGATATAATGCTGAGGGAACGAGTCGGTGCGGTTTACCCACGGTACTTGCGCCTGCCACGTAAGCTGAATGCTGCCAATGGCCGAGGCGGCATTGAGGCGCACCGAGGAAGCCTTTTCGGAAGAGTCGGCAAGTACGCCCT
>CAYUJH010000157.1:0-3262 GCA_964444995.1 uncultured Roseobacteraceae bacterium
AAGTAACGCCAGTGCGGCTTATCAAAAATGAGTTTTACCAGCAGGTGGTAGCGGCGGAAGCACGGGGCGCTACTGCCGACGAACTGGCGACGCTGCTCGGCCGTGGACGCGCCAAAAAAGGTATTTTCGAGGGCGACCTCGTGCAGGGAGAATTAGAAATTGGTCAGGTGGCGGCTGGTATTCGGGATATTCGCCCTGCCCAACAGATTCTCACGACGCTCTGGCAAGAGTTTCAGGCTGCCAAGCAGAAACTGGATGCCGCAATTTCCTTTTAGAGAACACAAAACCGAAGGAATTTTCCGTTTTTTTGCTTTTTAAAGAATTGATAATGAGCGAAATAGTGCACATAAAGTCTTTAAATTTTATAAATCTTGACGTAAATTTGCACAGACAGTAAGTAAAATGCGCGAAAAATCATACCTTTGCGCCCTTTATGTTCCGAATTGTTATTCAGTTAAAATATAATCGTTATGGCAACTATTACATTAAAGCGAAAAAAACTCAAAAATAAGATGCGCGCGGTCGCTCGTCAGAAGGACATCCAACGTTTGTGCTTGAAACCAGTTATCAAAAATGTGGACGTGCAAGCCATCAAAGAAGAGTTTAGAAAAGCAAAGCAAGAAGCGTAGTGAAAGCAACGCATCTCACAAAAAAAGGACATTCCTACGGGATGTCCTTTTTTTGTTGCCTGTATTATGCTGACTTACCTCGATTTATTGTACGGCCCACAAAGCACCGATTTGTATGCCGTACCGTTGCACGCGCAATGCCTCTGGGCTTACTTCGCGGAGACGTTGCTCACCCCATACGCTGGCAGAAAGTTGTAGGCGGTGTGTAAGTTTGTACGTTAGCTCTGCGCGTGTGTGTATGGCTGCGGCCCAGTCGTAGTGAGTAAAAGGTGCGTGGGTGCGCGATGTGGGGACCTCGTTGCGCTGCGTAGGGACGCTGGCTATGAACAGGGGGTCGAGCACATCGGGCATATCGTTGTATGTGGGCTGCACGTGGATTTGCCCCCAAGCATAGTGGCTTGCACCTGCCAGTACGTTTGCCTCCCAGCGTTTGCGTTCCCATACGCGCCAACCAAGCACGGTGGTAAGTTGGTAGGCAGGCAGGCGATAGGTCAGGTTAGAGGGAGCGGGGGGCACATACGGAGCAGATTCGGGCACAAAAGGGGGCGGTAAGGTTGTGATATGAAAATCGTCTTCTGCCATTGCTTCATCGTTTTGAGAAAACAATCCCCATCCGCCTGTTCGTGTTGTATGCACGTGTTTCGATAGGCCTACCCCTAAAAAAAGGCGATTGCTCAGCGGATGACGTGCCTCGAAGGATAGGCTTGTTCCGAGCGCGGGGGTCAGTCCGGGCGAAGTAAGCAGGCTCGTCCCCAGTCCTAGCCCAATGATAAGATTTGGTTGAGGTGCCGTAGGTGGCGCAGGTATGGGGAATGTACTAATTTTCGGGGGAACAAGGCTGGGGCGTATCACCTCCCACGGCATCTGCGGTGGGGGCAGCGTAGTCTCGGGCAGGCGTTCGGGGCGTAGTGCGTCGGAGGGTATTTCGGAGCGGACTTTTTCTTTTGCCACGCCTATAAGTTGCTTGTTATCAGAGATTTTCTCTTTTTGTATGCCCTCGCTACGTTTGTCTTTTTCCTCTTCTTTCAACCGTTGCGTGCGCAGCGCGGGGGTGCGTGCATTGGCCGTGTTGGCGCGTTCCTTTTCACGTTCCTGCGTACTTTTTGTGCGAGAACTGCTGGCGAGCTGCTCGGTGTGTTTTGTGTGCGTATGCGCATTCATGCCAGCAGCGTGTACGGCTTCCTCGTCCGAAGCCAACGGACGGTCAGCAGGGTTGTGCAACAGAGAGTCGAGCGGCTGGGGAAATTCGGCTGCCGACGGGGATGTGTGCGCGTGCAGGGCAGGGGGCGGCATCTTTGGTCCGTCCGCGCTTTTAAATTCTTCGTGTATAAATAGGCAGCCCATTAGCAAAAGTATCCCTAATGCGCCACCGCCTATCCATCCGGCGCTGCGTCTTGCAGATGATTTTTGTTGCGCCGCTAGTTTTTGTTGCATGGCAGCCCATTGCCCTTCGGAGGCGGTGGGCTGGTAGTCAGCGAGCGTTTGTCGTATTTTTTCCGATAGCGTTTTGTCAAAATCTTGCATTGTGTGTATCGGTAAAATGATTGGTTACTAATTCTCTTAGCTTCTTTTTAGCGCGTGTGAGATTGGCGCGCGAGGTGCTTTCCGAGATAGAGAGTTGCTGCGCGATTTCTTCGTGCGAGTAGCCTTCAATCTCGAAGAGCAAAAACGTAAGGCGGTGCGGTTCGGAAAGTTGTTGCAGCAGTTGCAAAATTTCCTCGGCGTTGAGTTGTTCAATTACGCCCACATCGGTTACGTGCCGGTCGGCTTGTTCAATTTCTACGTTCATCTGAAATTTCTTGTGGCTTCGGTAGTGGTCTATGGCCGTATTGACCACAATCCGCCGTAGCCATCCTTTGAAGGGGCTTTCCGGTTTGAAATTTTTAATATTTTTGAACACCTTCAAAAACGCTTCGTTGACAATTTCGGCAGCTTCTTCAGAATGATTTACATAGCCGATGGCCGCAGACATGGCATAGCCATAGAAACGCTTGTACAAGGTTTCTTGCGCTTTGGGTTGCTGCCGAATACATCCGTTGAGGAGTTCGGAGTCGAGTACGGAGGTTTCTTCTATTTGCACAGCTCGTGGTTCGGTAGAGCGCGTTTGCGAAATGTGTGGCGCAGAGTACGCAGGCTGGGTCATCACCTAAGGTATGCTAAAGTTGCAGAAATTATCACTTTTTGCGCGAAACCTTTGGCTTCGTTACCTGCTGTACGCCATCTCTTAGTCAAACGCTGCAAAGGACGATTGATTTTTCTTAGTTTCGTAGGGCTTTTACCAGACGATAGGCACTTTCCCCTGTTGTTGCAAATACGCGTTGGCCTTGCTAAAGTGCTTGTTGCCAAAAAAGCCACGGCTTGCAGAAAGCGGCGAAGGGTGCGGCGAGCTAAGGAGTAGGTGTTTGCTGGGGGCAATCAACGCTCCTTTTTTTTGCGCATACGCCCCCCATAAGATAAAGACCACGCCTTGTTTGAGGCGAGCGACACGTTCGATGACCGCATCGGTGAAGGTTTCCCAGCCTTTTCCTTGGTGCGAGCCTGCTGCGTGGGCGCGTACTGTTAGCGTAGCGTTGAGCAGCAGCACGCCTTCCCGCGCCCACCGTTCTAAGTTGCCCGAGGCGGGTATGGATACG
>CAYUJH010000157.1:3272-5473 GCA_964444995.1 uncultured Roseobacteraceae bacterium
ATCGTTGGAAATTTCTTTGAAAATATTTTGGAGAGAAGGCGGGGTAGGCACGCCGTCGTTCACCGAAAAGCACAAGCCATTGGCCTGTCCGGGGCCGTGGTAGGGGTCTTGCCCCAAGATAACCACCTTCACCTCCTCGAAGCTACAGTGCGCAAACGCATTGAAAATCAGCGGGCCGGGGGGGTAGATAGTATGTGTTTGTATATCAGCTTTTACGAAAGCCGCCAATTCGGCAAAGTAGGGTTTGTCGAACTCCTCTTGAAGAATTTCTTTCCACGAAGGGGCAATTTTTACATTCATTTTTTTAACTTTAGACCTATGTTTTTTATCTTGAACTTGATTTTCTTTGAAGGTGTACTGCATACAAGCAGAAAGAAGGACACGGCAAAGACGCTACAAAAGCTATCTGCAAGAAAGCAACAAGGGTCTTTCTTTCGACCAACAGCAACCTAATTTTTAAAATTAAATAACTACTACCATGATTACCGCGATTACCGAAGGAATCAAAGTGAGTGTAGAAACGGAATACCAGCCCGACTACTCGAGTGCGGCTCAACATCACCATGTATTTACCTACCGCATCACGATTGAAAACTATAGCAACTACACCATCCAACTCATGCGCAGACACTGGTATATCCACGATGCCGGCAGCGAGGTGAAGGAGGTTGAAGGCGAGGGGGTCGTCGGGGCGCAGCCCATCATCGAGCCGGGGGAGTACTACCAATACGTTTCGGGGAGTCATTTGCAGGCGGCGTTCGGCAAAATGCGTGGCTACTATGTGGTAGAGCGCATGATTGATGGCAAGACCTTCAAAATATCTATCCCTGAGTTTACCCTCATCGCGCCATTCCGCTTAAATTAGAAACACGAGTTTGCCCGAAAGTTTGCCTACGCCAGTAGCCTCGTATGCAAGGGCGTAGGCAGGAGACCTTTGCCTTTTCGGGCAGCCCGGCACACACATCAAGCCCAACCTACATGCAACCAAATACACCTACTCGTTTTTATCTAATACCTATCTTTTTTTGTATCTTTTTTTGGGACACGTCCGCGCTCCGTGCGCAGTCTCCCGAACCCTACTATCAGTTTCCTATCAAGCCTCAACAGCGTAACTTCCTATCGGGCACGATGGCCGAACTGCGCGGCAGCCACTTCCACGGCGGCCTCGATATCAAGACCGACGGCGTAGAAGGGCTTGAGGTGTACGCGGCTGCGCAGGGGTACATTTCGCGCATCAAAATTTCCTCGTTTGGGTACGGAAACGTCTTGTACATAACGCACCCTAACGGACAAAGCACGGTCTATGCGCATTTGCAACGCTTCGCACCTCAGGTGGCGGCGTACGCGCTCGAACAGCAGTATGCTCAGGAGTCTTTTGAACTCGACGTGGCGTTGCCACCCGATAAATTTTTGGTGCAAAAAGGGGAGGTCATTGGCTACTCGGGCAATTCTGGCTCGTCGGGCGGACCGCACCTACACTTCGAAATCCGCGATGCACAAGAAGCACCTATCAATCCTATCTACTTTAATTTCAGCGAGTTAAAAGATACTACACCTCCCACGGTGAGCGGTTTGGCAATTGTACCCCTGTCCATAGAGGCGCGGGTAGAGGGTGTGCACGAGCGGCGTGCCTATTCCGTAATCGGCAGCCGAGGCCGTTACCGCGTAGCGCAGCGCATAAGCGCAGCTGGGCTAGTGGGAATAGAGTTTGAGGGGATTGACCAAGCAGAAGGAACTTCCAACAAATATGGTATCAACGTGGTAGAACTGTACCACAACGGGCGAATCGTGTACCGGCACCATCTCAACGCCCTACCTTTTGAGGAAAACCGACAGATGCACGTCTTCACGGCGTATCCGCTGTGGCAACTGCGTCGGCAGAAGCTCCAACGCGCCTATATCGCCGACGGCAACACGCTACCTATTTTTGAAAATCGCGCAGAAACGGGGAAGGTTTTTATCAAACCAAACACTACGCATACATTTGAATTAAAACTATACGATAGCTTTCAGAATGAAAGTGCCCTTTATTTTGAAATTGTAGGAAATGAGCAGATAACGCCATCTTTGGGAAGTCTGGCCAAAAAAGAAGAGGGTTATGAAGTACACGAAAATACGTTGCAGTGGGAGAGCGATGAAGCCGATACGGCGCAAGTTTTTTTGGCGCATACGCGCTACGCCCTGCCTGCAGCCTACACACA
>CAYUJH010000158.1:0-5432 GCA_964444995.1 uncultured Roseobacteraceae bacterium
GGGTGAGTAGGAGGACAACCCTCGCTCCGATGTTCCTTAACCAATCGCATACCCTTTCTTTTCAACAAACTTTGCTCGACCATGAGACAGGACTATGAAAAATACACGGAGCAGGACCGCGCTGTATGGCGGCTGCTTTTCGAGCGTCAGGCGGCGCAGCTCCCCGGCTTGGCCGACGACGCATTTTTACAAGGCATAGAAGCTATCCATTTTCGCGCCGATGCTATTCCGCGCTTCGAGGAGATGAATACGCAGCTGCGCCAAATTACCGGCTGGGAGGTCGCGGTAGTAAAAGGCCTAATTCCCAACAAAGATTTTTTTGAGTTGCTCTATAACCGTGCGTTTCCCGCTAGTACATGGCTTCGGAAAATGGAGGAGTTGGAATACCTCGAAGAACCCGATATGTTCCACGACGTATATGGGCACGTACCTTTGCTTACCAACCAAAACTTTTGCGACTTTTTGCGCGGCCTGAGTGGCATTGCCCTCAAGCATATCGACAACGAATGGGCGATAGAGCTGCTGTCTCGCTTGTATTGGTACACGGTAGAGTTCGGCCTTATTGGCACGCCGGCAGGGCTGCGCATCTACGGTGCAGGCATTCTTTCTTCGAGCGGGGAGTCGGTCTATAGCCTCAGCGATGTGCCACAACAAGTGCCTTTCAACGTCGCCGATATTTACAAGACTCCTTACATCAAAGATAAATTTCAGGAGAAATACTTCGTCATTGAGAGCTACCAACAGCTCTACGAATCGTTGCCCGAAGTGGAGGCGCAGCTCGAACGGGAACTTATGGTAAATTCGTAACTGTTTTTTGCAGGAAAGCCGTAAAGAGTCAAAACTTTTCTGGAGTTTTGGCTCTTTGTCTTTTTAGAGCAAACCGGTGAGTTGTCCTACCGCTAGGCAATCATTCGGCCGTTCATTCTGTTAAAAAGCCAAACACCAGACCATGCAAGAAGTAAAAAACATCCTTACGGACTACTTAGAACACAAGGGGCTACGCAAAACGCCCGAGCGTTTCGCTATTTTGGAGGAAATTTACAGTAATTCGGGGCATTTCGATGTCGAGTCGCTGTATATCAACATGAAAAACAAGAACTATCGGGTAAGCCGTGCCACGGTCTATAACACGCTCGATATTTTGCTCGATTGCAATCTTGTTACCAAGCATCAGTTTGGGCGAAACTTAGCCCTGTTCGAAAAATCGCACGGCTACCGGCAGCACGACCACCTCATCTGCAAAGACTGCCACAAAATTCTTGAATTTTGCGACCCGCGCATCCAAAAAATACAGCAAATGGTCGAAGATGTGTATCAGTTCCAAATCTCGGAGCACTCACTACACTTCTACGGCAGCTGCACCGATGCGGCGTGTGATGGCAGGCAAAAGCCAGTGCGCGAGCAGCCTTCGTAGGCATGGTTTATTGCTCCGCCAGAGGAAGCGTAAAGCGAAAAGTGGTGCCCTTGCCAACTTGACTTTCTACGGCGATGTGCCCTCCGTTTTTTTCGGTAAACTCTTTGCAAAGCCCTAGGCCAAGCCCTGTACCCCTTTCGCCCATAGTGCCAGTGGTAGAATATTTTTCTTCTATGGCAAACAGGCGGGGCAGCACATTTTCTGGAATGCCCACTCCTGTATCGGTTACGCTTATTTCTGCAAAACGACCCCGCACATGGCACGAAAGCACTACCTGCCCTCGGTTTTTTGTGAACTTAATAGCATTATTAAGCAGATTGCGCAATACAGTAGTCCCCATGTTATAGTCTGCGTACACAAGTAGGTCGGGGCAGGACTGGTAATGCAATTCTATCTCTTTGTTAGCTGCGATAGGGGTGAATATTTTCAGGTTTTCAGCAACCAATGATTTGACGGGAAATGTAGTGGGGTTAAAATCAATAACATCAGCGTGGAGAGAGGACCACTTCAATAGGTTATCCAGCAATTGATGTACATTGTCAATAGATTCCGCCATTTTTTTAAAAAAATCGTTTAGTTCTTCTTCTGTCCATGCCGCGCGCGTTTTCAAAAAGATATTCAAAAATCCGGTGATTGTATTCAGCGGAGCGCGAAGGTCGTGGGCGATGATGGAGAACAATTTATCTTTTGTCGCGTTGGAGGCATTTAGCCGCATGTTTAGCGAACGTAATCGGCGGCTGTTTTGATACTGCAAACCCAGAAACGCTGCCAACGCACATGCCCCAAGCACTGCAACAAATACTTGCAGGTTTTTGAAACGTAGTGCATCTGCTTTTAGCCGATTTTCTTGCAATAACTGAGCATTTTCAAGGTCTTTCTGCCTGAGTAGCAAGTAGTTAATTCGCTGTTCGCGCTGCTCGTTAAATAAAGAGTCGTTTAATGCCTTAAACTCCACGTGGTATGCGTATGCGCGGGGGTAGTCGCCTTGTTGCTTATAGCCTTCTGCCAGTATGCCGGCGAGTTCGAGCTGGTCCCACTGCCCGCCAATTGCTTTGGCAATTTCATACCCTTTTAAGGCTTGCGCAATACAGATTTCAATATTACCCATTTTTAGGTTGTTTTGAGCCAACCCCAAATAGGTATATCCCTCTTCCCATTGGCTAAGGTTCGGAAAGTTGTCGAGCACATGCTGATTATAGCGTATCGCCTCTTCGTGTCGCCCTAACATATATAAGCTGTACGCCATGCGGTTGTGCGCCATGGCGAGATAGTAAGCATGGTCGAGGCTTGTAAAAAGAGCTAGGGCTTTCTGCGAATAATGCAAGGCGCTATCACTATTCAGGTCTTGATAGGCTATCGCTGAATTGATGTAATTTCTTCCCACCAAAACACTATCGTTTAGCTGTATGGCAAGGCTTGTGGACTTCCAATGATACTCCATGGCTAGTGAGCTATTTCCGAGTGCCGTAAAATTAAGCCCAAGCGAGTTATAAACTGTGGCTGTGCCATGTAGGTTGTTTCCTAAGCTGTACAAGGTAAGTGCTTCGGTGTAGTGCATCGTGGATTCTGTGTAGTCTCCTAACACGTAGTTAGCTCTACCCATTGCGTTGTGTGCCTCTGCACGCGCCAGCAGTGAACTATTTTTCAACAGGGGTACAGAAGAAAGATAAAAGAGGACAGAATCGGGTTTATCGGGATAAAAGACTTTACCCAATGCCAATAACAGTGTGGCGCTGTCTGCGTCGGGTTGTGCTAGGGCTAGGCGCAAACTGTCCGTAGTAAACGACTGCCCTGTTGCAGGCGCAGGTCCGTAAACGATACATAGCGCACCAATAAAAATGAAGCTTATGTTGTAAAAAGAACGCATAGCAAGATACATTTTCCGTAAGGTAGCACATTTTTTAATACGTTCGTAGCTCGAAACGTGCAATTTCCTCTTCGGTCATCCAATGAATTTGCCGATAGGGCGCGGCGGCGAGTGTAAACCAATAGAAGCTCGTATCAACGCCTACTTTGCGGTAATAGTCTAAGAACATTTGGTGTTTCTGGTGTGTTTTGGGCAGCAGATGCCCCTCTGCCTCACCGTTTTTCCAAGCGTGTACGCCTATTTTCGCTCCCTGCGGAATTACACGCGTTTTCCCTGCCAATAGCAAATCTACAGCACCGGAGGCTATGCGCGAGTAGGGTGTGAGTCGCGTAATCATGCCGCGTTCATGTATCAACAAAGCTGTCTTCAGGTTATATTCGTCGAACACCGAGCCGTCGGAGCGGAGAAGAACGAGGGTATCGGCGTGGGGGTGCTTGCGCAGCGCCTGTTTCATGCGGTGGTACGACACCTTGCCAAGTACGCCCTCTAGGTACAGCGTGCGCCCACGTACTTCGATGTGTGCCGGTCGTTGCCCCTGCAAGCGCAGCCCGAGCGTTTCGCAGCCACTTGCCAAAAAAATAATGACCACCCACATTGCCCAGAGGGCGCAGCTTTTCCATGTTGTGTGTGTTTTATGGCGCGTTTTTCTGCTGTTTTGCATGGCTTGGGCCTCGTCTTTCAATTTTTTCAATCTTTCAGCCGCCCGACGGCGGTAAATTTCTCAAATACCTTTGCCGTATGTGGTGCAGCATTGTTGAGTTCGTTGGTCAGGTCTTGCCCTGCCCAGTGCTCGTAGTGTTTTCCGTTGCGCCAGAGACGCGAGGCGGTTACGTCGTAGATAATGCCCTCGTAGGCGCACCATATTTCGTCGCGGTCGGTGCCGTTGCGCAAGGCGAGTTGTTGGCGTGTGTAGCTGTGTAGGGAGTTCATGGTATCGCGCTGTTTTAGATATAAACGCTAAAAAAAAGGCTTTAACCCATTTGGTAAAGCCTTTTTCTATGGTTTTGCTTACGAACGACTACACGTGTACATGCCGCTCGGCGTGGTACGAAGAGCGCACAAGTGGACCGGACTCTACGTACTTGAGGCCGCGGCGTAGGCCTTCTTCTTTGAAAAACGCAAATTTATCGGGATGCACGAACTCTGCCACTTCGAGGTGCATTTTGGTGGGTTGCAGGTACTGCCCCAATGTGAGGATGTCGCAGCCGTGAGCGGCTAAATCGTCCATAATTTTGAACACCTCGTCGTCGGTTTCGCCTAGCCCTAGCATCACGCCCGACTTGGTGCGCTTGCCGTATGCTTTGGTGCGCTGAATTTGTTCGAGGCTGCGGGCGTACTTGGCCTGTGGGCGCACGCGGCGGTACAGACGCTCCACCGTTTCCATGTTGTGCGAAACGACTTCTTGCCCCGGGCTAATCATGCGATACAATGCCTCCCAGGTGGCACGTACATCGGGGATGAGTGTTTCAATCGTTGTGTCGGTGCTGGCTTTTTTTACCTCCACGACGGTCTGGTACCAAATCTCCGCGCCTCGGTCTTTCAGTTCGTCGCGGTTTACCGACGTAATTACAGCGTGTTTTACGCCCATGAGTTTAATGGCCTCGGCTACGCGGCGGGGTTCGTCTTGGTCGTACTCGTTGGGGCGGCCAGTAGCCACGGCGCAGAACGAGCAGCCCCGCGTACAGACGTTGCCCAAAATCATGAAGGTAGCCGTGCCGCGCCCCCAGCACTCGCCCATGTTGGGGCAGTTGCCGCTTTCGCAGATGGTGTGCAGTTTGTGCTCGTCCACAAGGCGGCGCACGTTGGCATATTCTTTTCCTACTGGCAGTTTCACGCGCAGCCAGTCAGGTCGTTTGTTACGTACCGGTTTTTCCGAAATTACGGGTAATTCTATCATATTGAATCGTATAAAATGTATGTGGAAATACTCGAGCTAATGCACAACTTACTTGCGCACGCCGAAATAAAAGGTAAGGTAGATACTGCTGTAAAAGCGTCGATTTTCGGAGAAGGGGATAATGACCACTTCGTCGGAGAAGGCATCGAAGACGATGCCCGCCTCGAAGCCGGTAACGTTGCTGTTGAACGTGCCAAACTCGAAGCTCGTGCCAAGTTTTAGGCTACCCCCCAACCGAATGTCCGACTGCGAGA
>CAYUJH010000159.1:0-5420 GCA_964444995.1 uncultured Roseobacteraceae bacterium
CTGATAATACACACCCGCCTGCACGAGCCAATGCTTGAAAAAGAGCGCACCTACCTGCCCACCGACCGAGAACGAGGGTGCCGATACCGACCGCTGCGAGGCTAAGTTTTCTTCAAATACGTTATTGAGGGGAGTTACATCCATGCTAGAACTTTCCGGCCGCATGGAATATACTGCATTGTAAATACGGTAGTTACGCGAATAGTCGGAGGAGGCCTCCATGCGAAAATTTGGCTCAAAATAATTAGAGGCTCCTGAAAAACGTACATAAAACACCGCGGGCGTTTTATCTTTTTGTTTGTTTTTTGGCTTGCGCATAGGATTGTCGTACGCCATAGAGCCTTGTGGGTACTGCCAATGATACAGATGCGGAAAGGGCGTAAGTAGGTCTTCAGGAAACTGCTCGAAGGCAGCACGAGAGATTCCTAACAAGCCATTTTCCCGAAATGCCTGTAAAATACTCCCTGCTGCCGCACGGTTTTCGCGCTGCCAAGTCGCCCCGGACAAGGCGGGGGGGTCTATCGGCGCAGGAGGGTCGGTTTGGCGCACTTCTGCGAGAAGTTCGGAGGATGTGGTGGGCTGTGCATCTTCCTGTGTAGCCAGCAAAGGAGGTTGTTGGCTCGAAGGTTCAACGCTCGACGGGGTAAACAACCACCATGCACCTAATGTGCCTATTAAAAGTAGCGAAGCCGCTACGGCTATTCTTTTCCAAGGAATAAAAAACGGACGGCGGCTTGTTTGGGCAGACAGACCCGCCTCGATACCCGCCCATACTTTTTCGGAGGGGGTAACTTCGGCATTATCGAGTGCCTTGCGCCATGCTTCCTCAAAATGTCCGTTATTTTCCATTGGCTTGTTTTTCGTAGTGAGCGTTTATGGTCTCGGCATCTTGTATCATGTCGCGGAGCAGTGCTTTTGCACGCGCATACTGCGACTTAGAGGTGCCAACACTTATGTCGAGCATCTCGGCAATTTCTTTGTGCGCATAGCCTTCAAGAGCGTACAAGCTGAACACGGCTTGGCAGCCTGCCGGGAGCTTTTGGAGCAGCGCGAGCAGGTCGTTGAAGTGGTAATTAGAAAGCAGAACTTCTTCTTGGGCCATGTCGTACATGTCCTCTATGTCTTGCATAGGGTGGTCATGGATTTTGCCGCGATGGTAGTTCAAAGCCGTATTAATCATAATTCTCTTTATCCAAGCGTGTAGCACGGAGACCTCTCCTCGAAAAGAGTTCAGACTTTTGAATACCTTGATGAAGCCTTCCTGCAAAATATCTTCTGCATCTTCTTTTTTCTTAGAATAACGCATACAAACCGCCAGCATCTTGCCACAATACTTGTTGTACAACGCGTACTGGGCATTGCGGTCTCCTTTTACAGCTTTTTCAAGCAGCATTTCTTCGCTACTCATTCTTCAATAGTATTCAGTAGTGTGTAAGAAGCACCCCTTTTCTCCAGACCCCCAAAGGTGTGGGAAGGTTGGAAAGAAGCGTAATAATTAAATGCACGATGAAGCTACGCAAGCGCTCGGCCTTGGGCCGCTGTGGGTCGCGGCGCGGGGTTTTATATACCCCACGTTTCAGGGGAAGTTCGCCATGTGGCGAGTTGCTGCTTCTCGTCGTCGGAGATAATGCCTTGTTGCAAGGCAATGTTAAGCAGCGTGCTGTAATCGGATAGAGCCACAAAAGGAACGCCAGCTTGTTCAAAATTTGCAGTTGCTTGCGGAAATCCGTATGTAAAAATGGCTACTAGGCCTAAAACTTCGTAGTTGGCTTGCCGTAGTGCCTCCACAGCACTGAGCGAGCTGCCGCCTGTAGAAACGAGGTCTTCCAAGACAACCACCTTACTGCCGGGTTTCATTCTGCCTTCTATCAGGTTGGTCATTCCGTGCGCCTTGGGTTTGGCGCGCACGTACATAAATGGTAGATTGAGCGCGTCGGCAACGAGCGCGCCTTGCGGAATGCCCGCAGTGGCTACACCAGCAACGCCTTCCGCAGTGGCAAATTGTTGCTGTATGAGGGTGGAAAGAGCAGTTTTCAGGGTGGTACGTGCCTCTGGGAACGAAAGCGTGAGTCGGTTGTCGCAATAAATGGGCGACTTCCAGCCCGATGCCCACGTAAAGGGTTGTTGAGGTTGTATCCGTACTGCGCCCACTTCGAGTAGAAGATGCGCCGTAGTTTCTTTCGTAGCAGTATTCATGGCACGTAGCATATTTAATAATATATGTTTTGTAGTAATGTATGTTTTGTGGTTTTTTGTGCATTTTGCGCAAACTCGTGCTGCGCAAGCACCTTGCGGAATCTTACAAGTATAGCAAAGATTTTACGAGTTTGTTACGTGCGTATCGGCTTTGTAGGGACGTATCCAAAAGTTGTTGAATCCTTCGCCAAGTACAATCTGAATTTCCTGCACGGCCAGCATTTCTAAAATAGCTAAAAAATTTACTACCAGTGCCGCCTTCGTAAAATCGTGGGCTATAAGCTCTTGAAAAGAGAGGCTATCCTGCATACGGAGTAAAGAGAGGATTTGCTGCTTCTGCTCGTCGATTGTGTAGGGAAAAGGCACCACTTGATGTGCCTCGCGGGCACTGTGGTACTTGGCTCTCGCTACTACTTTCTGATACACATTGAGCAGTTTGAAAAGGTCAACTTCTTGTAACTCAGCTTCCACGTCGCTCAAAGCCGCGAGGGTTTTGATTTCCTTGAGCACATTGCCTCGCTTGTGTTTGGCAAGCATGGTGTCTTCCCACCCCTCAAACGTGTTCAGCACCGCCTTGTAGCGTTTGTAGGCAAGCAGGTGCTGAACGAGTTCTTTGCGGGGGTCTATTTCGTTGCCCTCTTCGTCTTTTTCCACACGGGGCAGCAACATCTTGGCTTTGATGGTCATCAGCGTGGCGGCAACCAGCATAAATTCGCTGGCTACCTCCATGTTAAACTGCTCCAAGTGCTGAATATAGCTAAGAAAGTCGTCGGTAATTTTGGCAATCGGAATATCGTGTATATCCAGTTCGTCTCTCCGAATGAAGAAGAGGAGTAGGTCGAACGGACCTTCGAAGAGTGGAATTTTTATTTCAAAACTCAATCGTTTACTGTCTTACTTTTACCTTGCCCATTTGCTCGATACGTGCGAGGGCAAGCTCAATGGCTACCTCTTGGGTATTGCGCTGCTCGCGTTGCGAGATATCGAGTACCTGCAAGGTTTTGTCGTAGATTTGTTCGGTGTGTGCTATCGTCCATGCCGTCGTGGTGCCTATTACTTCGGCATATACGTTGATTACCCCCCCCGAATTTACCAAAAAATCTGGTGCGTACAAAATGCCCCGCTCCAAACAGGCATTTCCGTGGCGGGCTTCGTCTTCGAGTTGGTTGTTGGCACAGCCGGCGATGATGTCGCACTGGAGTTGGAGCAGCGTTGTGTCGTTTACGGTTGCGCCGAGGGCACAGGGGGCGTAAATATCTACTGGCAGGGCGTAGATGTCTTCGGGCGCTACTACCTGCACCTTGTAGTTGGCCGCGACGGCTTTTAGGCGGTCTTCGTAGATGTCGGTAACGTAGAGTTCGCAATTTTCTTTGGCTAGGTAGTCAATGAGGAACTGCGCTACGTTGCCCACGCCTTGTATCGAGACTTTTTTGCCTTCCAAACTTTCCGAGCCATAGGCTTGCTTGGCAGCGGCTTTCATGCCCATATACGTGCCGAAAGCTGTAAACTGCGACGGTGCACCCAACCCACCTCGGTATTCGGGCATGCCGCCTACGTGCTGGGTTTCCATGCTGATGTACTCCATGTCGCGGTCGGTCATGCCCACGTCTTCCGCCGTAATGTACCGCCCACTGAGCCCTTCTACAAACTTGCCAAACGAGCGCATGAGTGCTTCGTTTTTGTGTTTGCGCGCATCGCCGATGATGACCGCCTTGCCCCCGCCGAGGTTCAACCCTGCAATGGAGTTTTTGAAGGTCATGCCGCGCGAAAGGCGGAGCACATCGTGCAAGGCTTCGGCTTCGGAACGGTAGTTCCACATCCGCACGCCGCCGAGTGAGGGACCTAGTACGGTATTATGTATGCCGATGATGGCTTTTAGCCCTGTGGCGGGGTCGTGGCAAAATACGACCTGCTCGTGCCCCATAGCGGATACTTTTTCAAACAAAGTACCCACAGAAGCGTCCTGTTCTACGTGTTGTGCAATCATGCGAAAATTAATGTATGTTGTTAATGATAAGGTTTTCTTGTGCGCGAGCGTACGCCCATGCAAATGCGTCCTCAAAATTAGTTGTTTTACTACATATCCTCAATACGGAAGGCGTTTGCACACACAAAAGGATGCTCGGCTAGGTTACCGAAGCTGCCTAGCTTTCAATGGCTTCGGCTATCGAGTTGCGGTACTGTATGTCGAGTTGGTGGACGACGTGGTTGGGGTGGTCGTTCATAATTTTCGCTCGGCCAGCCATGACCGCCTCTTTGAACCACGCATCTTTATCCGGTAAAATTTTTCGGTGTACGGTCATACCCAGCTCCATCATCTCTTTCTTCCATTCCAAGAAGTACCACTCCATAGAGGGTTGGTGGAACGTTTGCAGGTTTCGCTTATCGAAAATGAATTTTTTGACCTTATACTGAGCAATATATTCGCCTATTTTCCCAAAAATTTTCCTGAAATTTTCAATGGGCACGTAGTCAGCCGTGAGTTCGCAAATAATGATAGGTTGCTCTTTCAGCAAGAAAATCTTCCCGTATTTTTTGTCGTAGAGTGTAGAAAAGGCAATATCTAGCCGCTGGAGGTCTTTTTCAGTTTGCATGGTGTTAAGTAATGATTAGGTAAAGTTTCTGTGAGTAGAATCAAAAAAGTGGGAAGATGCAAAGCGATAAGCTATTGTGTAAGATGTAAGTAAGCATAGAACCACACTCAGCCAAAAAGAGTTGGTAGAAGTGCGCGTTAAAGGAGGCAAAAATATGTAAAAAAGCGATGTGTGTCGGCGCGGGTGAGCCGTCGGGTTTTACCCTAGCGCGGAGAGCGGGAAGGTTTCGGCCTCGCGGATACCTTTCGCCGTACGTTGCAAGATGCAGCACTCGTGGTGGGGGTCGTGCTCGAACATGAGTACGTACTCGTGGGCAAGGGCTTCTTCGAGCATCTGCGTTTTTTCTTGCAAGGTAACGAGGGGTTGCACGTCGTAGCTAAGGATGTAAGGCAGCGGCAAATGCCCTACCGAAGGGATAAGGTCGGCCAAATAGACGAGGGTCTTGCCTTTGTAGGGCAGCAGCGGCACGAGTTGCTTTTCGGTATGCCCGTTGGCTATAAAAAAGCGTATGCCCATTTCGCCGAAAGGGTCGTGCCGGTCAATAAACTTGAGGTGCCCACTGTCTTGTATCGGCAGGATATTATCTTTCAAAAAGCTATTTTTTTCGCGCGGATTTGGGGAAAGTGCCCA
>CAYUJH010000160.1:0-5398 GCA_964444995.1 uncultured Roseobacteraceae bacterium
AAAAAACTCCGAAATTTCATTTCCAATACGCCCAAAAGAGCCTCCTTAAAGATGCGTTTCGACATTTTGGACGTGCCTTTTGTGCGGTCGGTGAAGATGATGGGCACTTCGGTAATGCGAAAGCCGTGTTTCCATGTGGTGAACTTCATTTCTATCTGAAAGGCATAGCCCACGAAGCGGATGCGGTCGAGCGCAATGGTTTCTAACACAGCTCGGCGGTAGCATTTAAAGCCGGCGGTGGTGTCGGCAATGGGCATACGGGTAACGAACCGCACGTAGTAGCTGGCAAAATACGACATCAGTACGCGGCTCATGGGCCAGTTGACCACGTTCACGCCCGTTACGTAGCGCGATCCAATGGCAAGGTCGTGGCCTTGCTGTGCGCAGGCTTCGTACAGGCGTACCAAGTCGGCCGGATTGTGCGAAAAATCCGCATCCATCTCAAAAATGTATTCGTATTGCAGCGCAAGTGCCTTTTTGAAGCCATAAATGTACGCTGTCCCCAAGCCCGATTTTTCTTTGCGCACTTCTAGGTGGATGCGCTGCGGGTACTGTTCGGCGAGTTGACGCACCTTATCGGCAGTGCCGTCGGGCGAGTTATCGTCCACAATCATTACATCGAAGGGCATTGGTAGTTGCATCACTGCGTGCAAAATGGCTTCAATATTTTCTATTTCGTTGTAGGTAGGGATAATAACGACGCGCTCTTTCACAGGAAACTAGGGGGGGAAAGTTTTTTGCGCAAAGATAGCAGATTCTACGAAAATTCGACTGGCAGTAGTAAATTGCTAGTGTTGCACGTCATGGCCTAGTACCTCAAGCCTAAAATGGTAATATCGTCGCGCTGGTCTGCCCCTTGCTGGTGCTGGGCAAGTGCTTGCTCTACGGCTTCTTTTTGCTGGGCAAGCGGCAAGTGCATTATCGAGGCTAACAAACGCTGAAAACGCGCACTGCCGAAGCGTTTTCGCGCCACATCTACGGCATCAATCATGCCATCGGAAAGTAGATAGACGAGGTCGCCGGGCTGTAGCAAGACTTCATGCTGCTCGAAGGGAATGTTTTTTCCGTAGAACTTTCCACCTACCGAACGGCGCGTTATCGGCAAGCGACTCAGTTCGCCTGCGTTGTGTTGTATCCATATTCCTCCCTTCGCGCTGGCGTAGAGCATGGGGCGGTCTGGGGCGCGGTTGAGCGGAAACCGACAGAGCACGATGTCCATGCCGTCGTCGTTGGCCGACTCTTCTTGGCGCAGTGCTTTGCGGATGCCATTGTCTAAGCGTTGCAGGATGAGCGACGGGGCATACACACCCTGCTCGTTAACAATACGGTTGAGCAACGAGTTGGCAATCAACGACATAAATGCTCCCGGCACACCGTGTCCGGTACAGTCCACTGCGGCCACGAACAGGTATTCCTCCGTGCGATTGAGCCAGTAAAAATCACCAGAAACAATATCTTTCGGATAGTATAAGATGAAATGCTCTTTGAAAAACTGTTCAAACTCGGCATCGGTAGGCAAAATAGCCCGCTGAATGGTCTGCGCATACGTGATGCTATCGCGCATAAGGGCATTGTTTTTGTCGAGGGCTTCGTAGGCGTTGGCGTTGGAGAGCGCAATGGAGATGTACGAAGCCAAATTGCGTAGGAGCTGGACGTGAATATCGGTGTAGGCGTGTGGGCGGAAACTTTTGGTAATCATCATGCCCATGAGTTTGCCTTCTATTTTTAGGGGGATGTAGTTGATAGCACGGGCGCGAGCCGCAAGGTATTTCTGCCGCATGGCATCGCTGACTTGGTACGCGTCGAGTTCGGTTTCTACGTTGGCAATTAGGATTTCGGCTTCGTGGGTGATGCACCAGTAGGTGAGCGTACCCTCTGTTTTTACCGACGAAAACCCCCACTGCATGGGCGTATCGGCATCGTGGAAGCCGTAGTAGCTTATTTGCTTGCTTTTCCAGTCGATGATGCCAATTTCAAAATTGGGTGCGTCCATCAAGGCGTTTACACTCGTATAAATTCGGGAGATAATTTCTTTGATTTCGATGGACGCCGTTACGTTTTGCCCTATTTCGCTCAGGGTTTTGATGTCGTTGAGGCGTTGGGCAATCATCTGATTGGCCTGCGAGAGGTTGTCGCGCTGTTGGGCGAGTTCTTCGGCTTGCTGGCCAATCTCTTCTTTCTGCTGTACGAGCGAGGCATTGGCATGACGCAGCTCGGCGGTGCGTTCGGCAACCTGAGCGGCCAGCCGTGCCTTTTGCTGCTTAATCGTGCGGATGCGGAACTGGTACAGGCCAATTATGCACAACCCGACAAAGACTGCTAACAGCGTTTGAAACCACCACGTTTTCCAGACCGGCGGCACAATCACGATGCGCAGGCTGGCAGGGGTCTCGTTCCAGAGGCCGTCGTTGTTGCTGCCTTTTACAAGGAAGGTATAAGTGCCTCCTTCCAAATTGCTGAAACTCACCTCGCGCTTCGTACCCACAAAAATCCAGTCGTCGTGAAAGCCTTCGAGCTTGTAGGTGTATTGATTTTTGTACGTATCGCGGTAGTTGAGCGCGGCAAACTCAATGGAAAAGAAGTTCTCTTTGTAAGAGAGTACGACTTCTTCGAGTGTGTGGGCGGGCAAGGGCAGTGCTGCTTCTTTGTCATATTTTTGAAAGCCTGTGAGCAAAACTGGCGGAATATGTGGGTTACTGACGATGCTATCGGGATGAAAAATATTGAAGCCATTTACCCCGCCAAACGCCAGCCGGCCGTCGCGCAGGGCGGTGGCGGCTCCCCAGTAAAACTCGTTGCCTTGCAGGCCATCGGTTTCGGTGTAGTGCTGAAAAGTTTCCGTGTTGGGGTCGAAACGAACCAAGCCGCTGTTGGTACTTAGCCACAGTAAACCCTGTGCGTCTTCTAGGATGGCAAAGACGACATCGTTAGGCAGTCCGTCTTGTTGGGTGTAGTAGGTAAATGTTTCTGTTTTTTTGTCGAATTTGTTCAATCCGCCCCCGAATGTGCCTATCCAAAGTGTGCCGTTGTGGTCGTCGTAGAGAGAGATGACGTGTTCGTTGCTCAGTAGTCCTCCGCCAGCACCCCAACTGCGGAAGGTGTCCGAAGTACGTTGATAGCGGTTAAGTCCTTTCCATGTGCCAATCCAGAGGTTGCCCTGCTCGTCTTCTACCAATGCTTTTGACTGCAAGTTATTGGCATTCAGCGAGGTAGTGTCGCCGGCGATATGGTAGTAGATGCGCCACGAGCCGTCGGCTTCCTCGCGGTTTAAGCCGTTTTCGGTCGCGACCCACAACACCCCAAACGAATCTTCGTAGATTGCCTGAATGAAGTTGCTCGAAATGCTGCTAAAATCGCTCGGAGTGTGCCGAAGGTGCCGGAACGTGCCGCTTGCTCTGTCCATCTGTTTCAGCCCGTCGCCCCAGGAGCCTACCCAAAAACGCCCACGAGTATCTTCGTAAACGGCCGAAATTTCGTCCCACGCTAGGCTCGTAGGCTGTCCGGCGGCGCGGCGGTAGCGCGTAAAGGTTTCTGTTTCCGCATTGAAACGATTCAGCCCACCGCCTTGCGTGCCCACCCACAGCGTCCCGTTGCGGTCTTCACCCATCGAGCGAACCGTTTTAAAACTTAACGACGTGGGGTCTTTAGGAGTGTGCGTGTAGTGTTGAAAGGCTTTCTGCGAAGCTACCTTATTAATTCCACCGTCTTCGTTACCCAACCACACCATACCAGTTTGGTCTTTGAACATAGTATGAACGTTGTTGTTGCTAAGGGTAAAAAAGTTGCTTGGGTCGCTTTGGTAGAGGGTTAACTCGCCAGAGGCAACATCGAGTATTTGCAAGCCTACATTGGTGGCAATCCAAATTTCTCCTGCATGTTGTTCCATCATGGCATAGACTTGCACAGAACTGCTGCCTTCTATATCTCCTCGTAACAGAGTATATCTGGTAAATATATTTTCCTTGGGGGCTAAACGGTTGACCACACCTAACTTTGTGCCTATCCATAGCGCACCGCTGCGGTCTTGGTGCAGCGCATAGCAAAAGTTATCGCTTAGGCTGTTGGGCTGGCTTGGGTTGTGGGCAAAGCGCGTAAACGTTTGCGTGGCGAGGTCGAGCCGGCTGACCCCTCCGCCGTCGATGGCTGCCCACACGTAGCCCTCCGGGTCGTAGAGCACGTCCCACACGGGCCCTTCGCCAAGCGTTTGCGCGTCGTTTTTAGCGTGGCGATAATTTCTGAATCGGTTTGTGGTACGTTCCCAGCAACTCAAGCCTTCGGCCCAGGTGCCTATCCATATATTGCCTTGCGTATCTTCGGTGATGCTCCAGACATCGTCGCCCCCAAGGCTATGCGGGTTAGAAGGGACGTGTCGGTAACGTGTTACTTGCTCGGTGCGCGGGTCGAAGCGGTTGAGTCCTGCCCCCTGAAAGCCTACCCAAAGGTCGCCGTGGCTATCCTTGAAAACGGTACGAACATTGTTGTCGGAAAGAGAGGCTGTATCGCGGACGTTGTAGCGAAAGGCTTTTACCTCGTAGCCGTCGAAGCGCAGCAAGCCGTCGGAGGTGGCAAACCACAGAAAACCGGCATCGTCTTGGGTAATGGCCCGCACGGAGCGGCGCGAAATGCCCAACTCGCGGGGTAGGTGCTCGAAGCGGATTTCCTGCGCCATGCCAGCACATACGGAAAGCAAGCCACACCCTAAAAAGAGAAAGCGCAGCCAAAGCCGCCATGTGTATATGTCTTTCCGTTTCATTTTCGTAGTATTGTTCGTGTCGCGCAGCGATACAGTGCGCGTGCTAGTCAGAATAAAAGGAAAGGTAGGGAATTGCACGCAGAAAGGAAAAGCATTGGGCTGTTTTTTTCGGTGCGCCTATTTCTTTTACATCTTTCTAACATCTGCGCGAATAAGTTCTTCCAAAAAGTCTAAAAAATTTACACCTAATACAGGGTATAAATACCTTCTAAGTTTACTTGCTTTTCTCTATCTGTTTTTTCACACAGCATACTTGGTACTATGAGTCCTCGCATTTTTTCCGTCGGCTTTGCGCTTTGGGCAGCTTTAGCGCACGCCTTGCCCACATTGGCACAAGCACAAACCCCTTATGTATTTACCACCGACTTAACGAAGGTAGTAAATGATAAGTTACAAGTAGAACTTATACCTCCTGCGCTGCCTTTGCAACCAAGCATCGTGTACTACCTGCCGAGCATCGTACCGGGTACGTACAGCATAGATAATTTTGGGCGTTTCATCTCCGATTTTCGCGCCGAGGACGCGGCGGGCAACGCACTGCCAGTAACCAAAGAAGGCCAGAACGGCTGGCGCATTACACTTTCCACCCCACTCCATAAAATTCGCTATTGGGTAGAAGATACATGGGACACTTCGTTGCCTGAG
>CAYUJH010000161.1:0-5338 GCA_964444995.1 uncultured Roseobacteraceae bacterium
TCCAAAAACCAACGGGGCAGCGCCATGGCGCGCATAAATGCCCAGCCGTTTTGCCCAAATATGCGCGTAACTACTTGCGAAACACCTCGGCGGGCGTTGGTGCTTTGCAGCACGTGCCGGTATTCGTGCAGGGCGAGCAGGTCCATCCAGTCGCCGGGGCCTAAAAAGCCGGCCTGCGGGGCGTTTAGGAAAAACTCCGACCGAAACGGACTCAACGCCACAAAGCCGTTGGGGAGTTGATTTTGGTTTTGTAGAAAGACTGTAACTTTTTGCGTACGGTCGCCGATGGTGTGCGTCGCGCTGTCGTGAAGGTAGTGCAGCAGCGAGGCGGTGCGATTGGCCTGCTGGCTGAGTGCCTCAGGAAATACCAGACGAACTTTCTCGGTGTTAATTTGCCGCCACCGAAGGCGTGTGGGGTTGAGCCCGAGCGTATTGGTTTGCGCCCAAGCGGCTACTACGCTTAAAAGCAGCCAGCCTGAAAGAAGAAGAGCTTTCATCGTGTAGGTGGGAGGGGTCTTGATACGAAATCGTGTTGCGGCATTTTCCGAAGGTAACAATTCGTGTATATTTTCTTAGGGATTGCCTCAAAAATCCCCCAAATAGTTTGAATTTGAACATATTCTGTGTATCTATACTGTAAGATTTGTAGGTACATAGGTGCATACAAATACGTTGTGTATTTTTATCTCTTTGGTTATCAGTAGTATATATGCTGAAACCCGCACATTTGCCGTGAAAATCGAATTACATTCTTTTACCGAATTTCTATCAAACCGTATGAAGTACCCCCGCAGAAAATTTATCGCGCAGGCTGGCAAAACACTTGTTGCCGGCGGCGTACTGAGCAGTTTGCCTCTGTGGCTACCTGCCTGTAGCCCGAAGGCTTCCCAAGAAACCTCTGGCGCGGATAGCAGCGCCACAACTATCGTAGAAGAGCCTGTAATGCAGGCTTCAAGCGAGTTGTTTTTTCAAATCTCGCTGGCGCAGTGGTCGTTGCACCGCCTCATTTTCGCAGGCGAAATGGATAATCTCGACTTCGCGGCTACTGCCCGTAAGGAGTTCGACATCTCTGCCGTAGAGTATGTAAGTTTCTTTTTTAAAGATAAGGCGAAAGACGAAGCCTATCTTTCTGAGATGAAGAAACGCGCCGACGATAATGGTGTACAAAGTCTGCTCATTATGGTAGATGCCGAGGGCGACTTGGGCGATGCAAGCGAGAAAAAACGTAAGACCGCTGTAGAAAATCACTATAAATGGGTGGAAGCTGCCAAGTTTTTGGGTTGCCATACTATCCGCGTGAATGCGGCAGGAGAGGGGAATGCCAAGGCGGTAGCAGCAGCAGCCATCGAGTCGTTGGGCGCACTTTCTACCTTCGCCAAAGACTATGGCATTAACGTAGTGGTGGAAAACCACGGAGGATACTCGTCGGATGGGAGCTGGCTGGCGCACGTGATTTCGAGCGTGGGCATGGATAATTGCGGTACTCTGCCCGACTTCGGCAACTTCTGCATAGAGCGCAGCAAGCCCGAAGCCGAAACGATGGATGCTGTCCTTGCCGCAAAGTGCCTGCAAGAGTACGACCGCTATAAAGGTGTGGAAGAACTCCTGCCGTTTGCCAAGGGCGTAAGCGCGAAAACGTACGATTTCGACGAAAAGGGAGAGGAGACAAGTATGGAGTACGTAAAGCTAATGCAACTCGTGAAAAATGCTGGCTATACAGGGCACGTTGGTATTGAGTACGAGGGCAGTCGCCTAGACCCCATGGCGGGTATCCGTGCTACAAAGGCGCTACTCGAACGCGCCGGGGCGCAGGTAGGCTAGTACATATATTTGAATGAAATGTGTTAAAATAATAGATATATTTGGGGAGAGTACGGATGGATTGCCTACTCTCCTCTTTTATATCAGCAGGATGGGCGGATGTACACTATGCTGTACGGCGCCGCTGTATATGGGTATGCACACCTGCGTAAGTACAAAATCGTCGGACTCATTGCGTATTTCGAATTGCGCTGCTCGGCCGTAGAGCAAGGCAAGCCGCTGACGGGTACTGCGTAGTCCATACCCCTCTTCTTTGCCCTCCCTCGGCTCGTACCGTCCGTGATTTCGTACTTGGCAACACAGTACGCTATCTTCGCGTATCTGCGCACGCAAGAAAATAACTCCTCCTTGTTTGCGCTTGGCTATGCCGTGTTTAATGCCATTTTCTACAATCGTCTGTAGCATAAGTGGAGGTACCTGATGCTTCCAAACTTGCGGGTCAATCTCGTACTCAAACTGCAAACGCTCTTCGAAACGGGTCATTTCTAGGGAAAGGTAGTCTTTCACGAGCGCGAACTCTTCCTCAAACGAAATAACTTTTTTGCGGTCTATCATAAGCGAGTTTCGCAATAAATTGGCCAGTTGGTCTATAGAAGCCTGTGCCTTTTGTGGGTTTTCGTCCACCAAGACTTTTACAGAGTTGAGCGCATTAAAAATAAAGTGGGGATTTAGTTGCGAGCGAAGTTTGTTGAGTTCAAATTCGTTAGCGAGGGCCTCCCATTTCAAATTCCGATTATAGCTCGACACATAATGATAGAGAAAGTAGCACACCGACCAGCAAAAAAACAAAAAAGTGCCTGCCAGTACAGAGGAGAGTAGCAACGTCGGGCCAAGATTATTTTCCAAGAGGTCTTTCGGATTGAACAGCCACGAAGAAAGCAACGCAAGGGGCAAGAACAAGATAGAAAGTACCAGCGAGGATAGAGAAATGCGCAGCAGGAGTTTTCCGAATAGCAGTTTTAGCCACCCCTTCCTCAGGATGTAGAGGCGATACAGATGCGACAGCAGCATCAGGCAGAAGACCGTAAACAGCAGATCCGATACGCGTGCCGGGGTAAGCGTATCGTACTGCATGATGATGAGCATGTAAATTCCGTAAAGCCCCCAGCCGCCTGCTTGGCAGAGCCAGTAAAGCACTCTCTTTCGAAGTATCATGTGTACATTTTTTATAAAAGTACGGATACACCTCGCACTTTTTCAAGCGCTATCGGTTGAAAGGCTATTTTCGTAATCGAACGGTTATTCGATTACCTTCACGGTTGTACGGCGGTTTTGTTGATGCTCTTCTTCGGTTTGCGCCCCCTCGATAAGTAATTTGGTTTCGCCATAACCTCGAGCGGTAATTCGTGTGGCATCTATTCCGCGCTCTACAATATAACGCACTGCCGACTCGGCTCTTCGCTGCGAAAGGCGCATGTTGTAGGCATCGTTCCCGCGCACGTCGGTATGCGAACCTAACTCAATTTTCAGGTCGGACTTATCTTTCATGTATTGTACGAGCTTATCGAGTTCTTTGGCAGCATCGGGGCGGATGTCGGCTTTATCCAAGTCGTACAAAATATTTTTGAGCACTACCTCTTCATCGGTTTCAAGTTTTCCGCCAAACAGGTCTTCTTTCAGTGTAAGGCGCGTCTCGAACACTACTTCGCGCGTACCGGCTGCCACCTCTTCTTCGCTAACACCTTTACCTTCGGTATCGAAGCGCGTAGAGTCGGGGAAGTGCGCTACTTTTTGGCCGTTTAGTTTGTAGAGTTCTCCTAAAGTGAGTTCCGTACTAAACCGATAGCGCCCTTTTGTATCGGAAATTTGCTGCTCTAAAATCGTACCCGACTCGTCTTGTAACACTACGGTTGCGCCGGTAAGCAGTGTTTCCTGATTGTCGTAATCGAGGTTAAACGTCGTACCTGCCAAGAAGTATTTCACATCGTCGGCCGTTGGGGAGTTATCCACAAAATGATACAGGTCGTCGTCGCCTTTTGCGCCTTCTATGCTTCGGTTAGAGGTAAAATAACCTGTTTTTTCGTCGCGTTGTACGAGAGCAAAATCATCTTTGGGCGAATTAAACGGTGCGCCCAAGTTTTCTACGACCGCGCTATCGAGGTTTTGCACCCTAAAAAGGTCAAGGCCTCCTAAGCCGGGATGTCCGTCGGATGCGAAGTAGAGCGTATTGTTTGGAGTAACGAAGGGAAACAACTCGTTGCCGGGGGTGTTGATGGGCTTACCCAAAGGGGTAACGCCTTTAAATTGCCCGTCGTTGCTGCGGGTTGCCTTGAAAATATCAATCCCTCCCTCTGCGCCGGGGCGGTTCGAGGCAAAGTAGAGCGTTTTTCCGTCGGGAGAGAGTGCGGGGCTAGCGTCCCAACTATCGGGGCGGCTCAGGGCAAGCAGTATAGGTTCTGACCACTTTGCGCCATCGAATGTGGCCATGTAGAGGTCAACTTCGGTACGTTCATCTTTTTTCTTTCCCGGGTTAGAGCGTGCGAACACCATTAGCGTGCCGTCGGCACTAAACGTCGCGGCGGCCTCGTGTAGAAAATTTGTGTTAAATGCAGCATTAAACTCACTCACCTTGCCGCCACATACTTGTTCTTCGGTAGGCGTAAAGGTATAGAGATTGGTAAAAGGGGTGCCTGTACCTGCATATACTTTATTGTCTCCGCGCGAGCTAGTAAATACAAGTTGCTCTTTCCAAAAGGCTGGGGCATATTCAGATGCGTCGGTGTTGATAGAGTCGCACAGGCTAAGTGCGATGTACGGATTCGGCTTGCGCAGAGAGTCTATCAACTGTACGCTCGCCATTTCAACTTGGGCAAGTTTCTTTGCCTCGTAGTTGCTACCTACTTTGGCATATTGGGCGAAAAGCTTACGTGCTTCTCCGTACTGTTGGGTAGCCTTGTAAGCTTGGGCGAGCACAAATAATAAGCTGTCGTGAGAATAGCCCAAGTTAAGGGCTTCCTGATAATGCGGCAGGGCGAGGTCTATGCGGTTCGAGCGTCGGTAGGCTTCGCCGGTGAGATACTGCACATCGGCTGGTGCTACATTAGATGGGTATTTTCCTTTGGTAATCAGTAGCTTATATTGTTCGATAGCGGTTTGATACTCACCTTGTTGAAAGTGCCTTGTAGCTTTTTGATAGGAGGCTCCGCAGCCCCACAGTAGCGCACTTGCCCAGAAGAACACTGCCCACTTTAGTATATCATGCTTTTTCATAGCCTTGGTTTATAGAAAATTTTTTAGCCGATAAAGCCGCAAAAGCGGCAAGTAAATATAGGACTCTTGGCGGAATATAGCACTAATTTTTTGGCATAGCCTACCGATTTTGATACATCCGAAAGCAAGTGGTTCGGAAAAGTTAGGTCTTGTAAATCAGGAACATCGTATCAGGAAATGCCCGAGGCTTGTAAATCTTAGTATAAAACGAAAACGGCTCTATCCATGTGAGATAGAGCCGTTGAAGTAAGCCGAAAAGAAGACAACACCAGCCGTTTATACCAAGATTCACTTGATTTAAGGATTA
>CAYUJH010000162.1:0-5264 GCA_964444995.1 uncultured Roseobacteraceae bacterium
ATTTTGAATGATGTATGAGACCAAAATTTCGCAAACCTCATGCGTTTCGGTATAAGTGCTTAGTAACTCTTACCCGCCCGAATCATAGCGCAGCGGAAGCCAATGGTAGAGGTTGCAGAATCTTCTTCGAGATAACGGCGTGTACCGGGAGCCATCCAATAGGCCACATCTTTCCATGAACCGCCTTTATATACACGCGTTTTGTTGCTAATAAAGGTTTGATACTGATTTTGCTCCGGAGAGTCGTACATGTATTCCCAGTTGCTGTCGTCGAGGAAGCCATTTCTACGTACGGGGTTCAAGTCTTCCATATCTTGGAAAGAGAGCGGGCGATATACGTCCCATACCCATTCGCTCACGTTGCCTGCCATGCCGTACAGACCGAAGTCGTTCGGAGGGTTTTCATAGACGTACGTAGTAATCATGGCGCCGTCGTTAAGGTGCCCACCGATACCGGCATAGTCGCCGCGGCCGCGCTTAAAGTTGGCAAGGAAGTCGCCCTGACGGCGGCCGTATGGGTTGCGGGTTGAGTGCCCATCCCATGGATAGAGGCGTTGCTCAATATGCATTTCGTCATACTCAATCAATCCAATCATTGCTTGGGCGGCGTATTCCCACTCGGCTTCGGTAGGTAGGCGGTAGTTGGGTAGCACAATGCCCGACTCTAGCGGAATACGCTCGCCGGCTTCTGCCTTAGCTACTTCTTCATCTTCGCCGTATTTCATTGCAAGTTGCTTGTTGGTAGCATCGGTACGCCACTGTGCGTAGTCGTTGGCTTGCTTCCAGTTTACGCCCACAATAGGGTGATAGCGGAAACCGGGATAGCGCAGGTAATGATCTACGTAAGGGTCGTTAAAGGCTAGTTCGGCAGCCCATACGGTTGTATCGGGGAGGGCTTCTTGGTAGTACTGTTCGCCGGAATCGAGTGCAAAGTGTAAATACTCGAGCCAGTGAATGTTACACACCTCTGTTTCGTCCATATAAAACGTAGCTACGGTAACAGTTCTTTCTATGTTGTCGCGTGCTTGTAGCAAGTCTTCTTCGTACGAGCCAAGCACGTGCCTACCGCCTTCTATCAGTACAAGGTCGGGGCCGTCGGGCTGCCCTTTGAAGGGGCGTACTTCGAAGGCATTATCTGCTTTTTTATCGTTATAGACGAGCCATGTTTTGCTACTTTCCTTTCCCGGATTGGCAGCAGTAGGGCGGCTATCGCCACCGCAAGCTACAAACAAGAGGGCGCCCATCAGTAAACTTGCTAGGGCGAGAGGGCGTTTTGGGTGGGTATTCATACGTTCTTGTTGTTTTTCAAAACTATACTAACATTTATTCGACGCGAGGAGATTACATGTTGCTGACTCCTCTAAGGGTGAACGGTTTATTAAAAACGAAAGCGCTCTATACGCGCCATCGAAAGGTAAGATGCGTTTGTAGGGCATTTCGTATAACGCTTACAATGAAGTTATTCGTGTAAAAATAGACATCTTCCTATATATGCTTGCAAAGGTAGGTAAAACAGTTTTTCGAGTGGTAAAACAAGACAAATATTTGATAATCAGTTTTTTTTACGCTCTTTTTATGTCTTTGATAACCTCGCCGGCTAATCTGGTTGATGTGCCCTGCCAATACCTTGTGGGCAATAAGCAGGCTATGTATTACGCATTTTAGAAATCCTCAATAATTATACCTAAACGGACTGCTTTCCGCCAATTTGCTCAATTATCTCTTGTGCATCCTGCAACGATAGGATTTGATCTACCGTAAGAAAGAGTTTGCCTTTGGCTTCTTTCAGGCGGCAGCGTTTTTGGAACTGTTGCACAAAAGCCAAGACCTTGCCAAATGTTTCCGATTGATAGTACCGCTGATTGTTTTGCTCGGGCAAATAGGCTTTCATGCCTTCGCTTTTGAGTAGTAGTTTTTCAAATCCTATTTGCTGCGCCGCCCAACGCAGGCGCACGAGTGCCAAAAGTGTTTCGACCTGTGGGGGTATTTTTCCGAAACGGTCGGTAAGCGTTTGCTGAAATTTTTGAAGTTCCTCCTCGTTTTTTAGCTCATCGGCAGCAATGTATAGGTTCAAACGCTCGGAGGTATTGCTTACGTATGTTTCGGGAATGAGGACTTCAAAATCGGTTTCAATCGTGCAGTCGTTACTAAGTTGGGGGTTGGCGAGTTCTTTTTCAAACAATTCGCGGAACTCCTGCTCTTTTAACTCTTTGACGGCCTCCTCCAAAATCTGGTTGTACATATCAAAACCCAAATCGGAAATAAAACCGCTCTGTTCGCCGCCCAAAAGGTTGCCTGCACCACGGATGTCGAGGTCTTTCATGGCTACTTTGAAGCCGTCGCCGAGGTCGGAAAACTCTTCGAGCGCCGTGAGCCGCTTGCGCGAGTCTGCCGGCAGCGTAACGAGCGACGGAATGAGTAGGTAGCAGAAGGCTTTTCGGTTAGAACGCCCTACGCGCCCGCGCATCTGGTGTAAATCGGAGAGGCCAAACATGTGGGCGCGGTTGATGATGATGGTGTTGGCGTTGGGAATATCCAACCCCGACTCGATGATGTTGGTAGAAACGAGCACGTCGTATTCTCCTTCGATGAACTTGAGCATGATTTTTTCGAGCCGAGGGCCTTCCATCTGCCCATGGGCGTAGGCCACGCGGGCATCGGGCACGAGTTCCAAGATTTTGTTGGCAATGCTTTCGATGTCGCTAATGCGGTTGTGGACGAAAAATACCTGCCCGTTGCGCTGCAACTCGAACCGCACGGCATCGCGGATGACCTCGTTGGTGAAATTATGTACTTCGGTGGTAACGGGTTGCCGGTTGGGTGGGGGCGTAGCGATGACCGACAAGTCGCGCGCGCCCATGAGCGAAAAATGCAAGGTGCGCGGAATAGGCGTGGCTGTGAGGGTAAGCACGTCCACATTGTGGCGCAGTTCCTTTATTTTTTCTTTGGTTTTGACCCCAAATTTTTGCTCTTCGTCTATAATAAGAAGTCCTAAATTTCTGAATATCACATCTTTACTTGTGATGCGGTGCGTGCCAATCAGGATGTCCACCTTGCCTTCTTTCAGGTTTTTCAACGTTTCTTTGATTTCGGCGCGGGTGCGAAATCGGTTGATGTAGTCCACATTACAAGGTAAATTTTCTAACCTTCCCTGAAAGGTTTTGAAGTGCTGTGTGGCCAAAATTGTAGTGGGTACCAGTACGGCAACCTGTTTGCTATCGGCTACGGCTTTGAAGGCAGCGCGAATAGCTACTTCGGTTTTGCCAAAGCCCACATCGCCACAGACGAGCCTATCCATCGGGTGCGGCTGTTCCATGTCTTCCTTCACGTCTTGCGTAGCCTTGCCTTGGTCGGGCGTGTCTTCATAAATAAACGACGACTCTAACTCTGCCTGCAAATACGTATCGGGCGAAAAGGCAAACCCTTTTGCCGTTTTGCGCTTGGCGTACAGGGTTATCAGTTCTTGGGCAATGTCTTTGACACGCTTTTTTACATTGCTTTTTTTCTGTTCCCACTCTTGCGTGCCTAACTTACTGATTTTGGGTGCTTTGCCATCTTGCCCTGCGTATTTTGAAATTTTGTGGAGCGAGTGTACACTTGTATATAAGATGTCGTCGTCGCGGTAGATGAGACGGATGGCTTCCTGACTTTTGCCGCCCACATCTATTTTTTCCATGCCGCCGAAGCGCCCGATGCCGTGGTCCACGTGGGTTACAAAGTCGCCGATGTTGAGCTTCTGCAGTTCTTTGAGCGTGATGGCCTTCGATTTGGAAAAACGCTGCTTGGCATGGTAGCGGTGGTAGCGTTCAAAAATTTGGTGGTCGGTATAGCAGGCGATTTTCCGCTGCATATCTACGAAGCCCGCCCGCAGCGAGAGCCGCACCTCTTGGAGCGAAAGATTCGGGTCTATTTCTTCAAAAACCCCTTTCAGGCGCTGAAGCTGCCGAAACGAGTCGGCGATAAGCACCGTCTGTAGCCCTTCGTGCTGATTTTTTTGGAAGGCTTCCGCCATGCGGTTGAAATCTTTGTGAAACGATTCCTGCGGCTTGCCTTCAAACGTGAACGACTCGGTGGCTTTCAAATGAAAACGGTTGCCAAACTCTACGCAGGCATACGCCGAAAGGGCATTTTGGAACGACTCGGTTGTCTCGAAGAGGTCTTCGGGCGATTGGATTACCTGCGTTTGTTGGCTTTGCTTGAGGATAGTGTCGAAGTCGCGCTTGGCTTGCTGGAAGTAGCCTTCGAGCGTTTCGAGCGTGAGCACGTAATCTTTGAACCAGAGCAGGGCGTTGCGCGGGATAAACTTCACGAAGGAGTCGCGCACTTCTTGCATCATCCGTTTCTGCACGTTGGGGATGATAGACACGTGCTCTTTGCTGCCCACCGAAAGTTGGCTGAGCGGGTCGAAGATGCGGATGCTTTCGATTTCATCGCCAAAAAACTCTAGGCGGTAGGGCAGTTCGTTGGCGAAGGAGTAAATATCCATGATGCCGCCGCGCACGGCAAATTGCCCTGCTTCATAGACAAACTCGGTGCGTTCAAACTCGTAGTCGTTCAGAATTTCGGCGAGGGTTTCAATGCCGGTGCTTTCGCCTACTTTCACCGAAAGGGTGTTTTCTACCAACGCCCGTTGGTTAATTACCTTATCGGTAAGGGCTTCGGGGTAGGTTACGAGCAATATGCCCTGCTGTTTATCATTTTGGCTGATGCGGTTGAGCACTTCAGCACGCTGCAAGACGTTGGCATTTTCCACGTCGAGCAGTTGGTAGGGCTTTTTGTACGAGGTGGGGAACAGCAAAACGTCGCGGTCGGGCAATAGACTTTGCAGGTCGTTTAGGAAATAGGCGGCTTCTTCTTTGTCGTGCAATACGAACAGGTGTGTGCGTTCGGGCGCAAGCCGCTGCACTACGGCGGCGAAGATAGCATCCATGCTGCCGCGCAGTTCCTTGCAATGCGTGCGCCCGCGCAACGTGTTCACGATATAATGCGCCGCGCTTTGCACCAAGCCATCTTCTTCCCAAAACGCTAAAAATTGTTCGGGAGTTGTTGTGCGGGGTTCTTCAATAGGAAGCGGTTGAGCGGGCATTCGATTACAGGTTTTCGGCGTTTTTATCTTTTATAATTTGCAAGAGGTCGTTTTTATACCAAGATTCACTTGATTTAAGGGTTGGCATGATTTGATTTACTTGATTTTGAATGATTTATGAGACCAAAATTTCGCAAATCTTATGCGTTTCAGTATAAGTAGCGGGATTTCGGATACA
>CAYUJH010000163.1:0-5223 GCA_964444995.1 uncultured Roseobacteraceae bacterium
AATTTTGACCACAATATCTGAGGGAACGGCGAAGCCATAGCCCGTGTAGGAGCCAGTACGCGACAAAATAGCCGTATTAATGCCAATCAGTTCGCCGGTTTTGTTCACCAACGCGCCACCGCTATTTCCGGGGTTAATCGCCGCGTCGGTTTGTATGAACGATTCTATCGGGAAAATACCTTCCAAAATGTTGATGCGTCGCCCTTTCGCACTGATAATGCCGGCCGTTGCCGTGGACTCCAAATTGAACGGATTTCCCAGCGCGAGCACCCACTCTCCTACCCGCGCTTCCGACGATTTACCTAACCGCACAGCCGGCAGTTGCGTAGCCTCCACTTTGAGCAGCGCAAGGTCGGTAGAAGGGTCTGTACCCACCAATTCGGCGGGGTACGTTTTGCGGTTGTGCACCACCTCAATCGTACGTGCGCCCTCAATAACGTGGTGGTTGGTGATAATGAAGCCGTCGCTGCGATAGATAACGCCAGAGCCAGAGCCGCTCACGCGCCGCTCGTTGCGTTGTGGGCTAAAAAATAAGTCGAACCAGCTGTACTGCTCGTACTCGCCACCAGCGGCCGTTTTGATATATACCACACTTTCCATGCTTTCGGCTGCCTTGCGGAAATCGCTCGGCCCTTCGGTAGGAGAAAACGTCCGCGTGGGGAAAGCCTCGGTAGGGAGGGGGTGCGTCGCTTGCTCGCTCAGGTAGGTGGTAAAAGTAACCTGTTGGGCACTATCGAGCGGCCACTTTTCGGCACTTCGCCCTTGGCTAAGCGGAGAATACTGAAAAATCAACGCCCCTAAAAACCCAAAAAAAAGGCTCAAAAAAATAGTAGAAACTTGTTTTTTCATGATGAATATAAATTTTATAAAGATGACGTATGGTAAGATTTTTTCGTATTTATTTAGCTGACTTTCAATAATTTACAAGAAATAAAAAAGGTAAGTTGTATTTTTTTATACCGAAACGCATAGAGTTTGCGAAATTTTGGTCTGATAAATCATTCAAAATCAAATCATGTTACTCCTTAAACCAAGCGAATTTTGGAATATTTTCGATACATACATCCCCAAGAATTTGTGCGTACTCCCGCACACCACTTTGTTCCGAGCGTGACATGATTTTGCCTCTTTACTACGGACTTGTATGCTAGTTACGCAGTTTTTGGCGCATACCAAACGTGCACAAGGCATTTATTAAGGAATTTTACACTCCGCTTTATCCAATTTAAAAATTTTCTCAATTCGTTACATACCGCGCACTAAAAACTAAGCAACTCATAGCGGCAAAACCCTTTTACCTATGCAGAAGATGCTGCGTTTCCAAAAGAATCGCTACCTTAGCACATACACCTCGTACAAACCTTTATATTCTTCTTTCTACGCATGGAATGCACGCTAACCCGACGTTTTTTAGGCGGATTTTTATTGGTCATGATAAGTCTGGCAGCCCATGCTCAGACGTTCCGCATCTTTGAAAAACCCATTATTTTCGACCAAGAGCGCACGCGCCTTTCGCTCGAATATTTGGAAAAACGCCACGGCATTGTGCAGCAAACCCCTACGATTGTCCCGCGCATGGTAGTCGTACACTGGACGGCCGTGCCCACGCTCGAAGCTACCTACGAGCTGTTCAACGGCCCTCGGCTGGCAGGCCGCCCCGACATCACCAAAGCAAGTGCCTTGAACGTTTCTGCGCATTTTTTGGTGGATCGCGATGGAGCTATTTTCCGCCTGCTGCCCGATACGGTCTTTGCCCGCCACACAATTGGGCTGAACTACATGGCTATCGGCATCGAAAACATTGGCGGCCCCGATGCCCCACTTACCAAGGCGCAATGCAAAGCCAACGAGCTGCTTATCAGGCACTTTGCCAAAAAGTACCCGTTCGAATACCTCATCGGGCACCACGAGTACTACGCCTTTCGAGGCTCGCCGCTATGGAAGGAAACCGACCCCAATTATCTTACCCAAAAACAAGACCCCGGGCCGAAGTTCATGCGCAAGTTGCGCAAACGACTGCGCGACCTGCCCCTACGCGACACTCCTCCCGAAACATCCACGAACTAAATTCTGTTATACTTTTCAATTTTTCGCAACAAGCATACAACATACTATGGACGAGTCAAAAAACACCGAAAACAACAATCAAATCAACATTGAACTATCGGAAGAGATTGCCGAAGGTATTTATTCCAACTTGGTCATGATTGCACATTCCAATAGCGAGTTCGTGCTCGACTTTATCCGCCTGATGCCCGGCGTGCCCAAAGCGAAGGTAAAAGCGCGGGTAGTAGTTACGCCCGAACACGCCGTGCGTCTGCTGCACGCCCTGCGCGATAACCTTGAAAAATACGAGGCTAGTTTCGGGAAGATTAAAACATCGCAGGAAGCTCCGCGCTTTCCTATGAACTTTGGCGGCACAGTAGGCGAGGCATGAACACGTTTGCATTTGATTGGCAAACCGCCGATGCGCTCACACTACGCGGCAAGTGCTGGCTTCCTGAAGGGGAAGCCGCACCCCGTGCGTTGCTTTGCTTGGTGCATGGCTTTGGCGAGTACTACGGCCGGTACGGACACGTCGCCGAGTTCTGGACGCGCCAACACATCGGGCTGATTGCCTTCGACTTGCGCGGGCACGGCACATCGGATGGGAAACGCGGCTATGCGCCGAGCTACGATACGCTTATGGAGGACATCGGCACGTTTCTTTCGCTAGTGCGAGAAAAATTTGCGGGGCTTCCTCTCCTACTCTATGGGCACAGCATGGGCGGCAACTTGGTGCTCAACTTTGTGCTGCGCTACCCTGCCGACTTTTTGAAAGGGCTTTTGGTTACGAGTCCGTGGCTGCGCCTTGCCGATGAGCCTGCTGCGCTAAAGGTCGTGCTGGGCAAGCTCGTTGTCAAACTTATCCCCACCTTTCGGGATACGGCAATTGTGCCCGTAAAAGGGCTTTCGCGCAATTTAGAAGTGGGCAAGGCCTATCTGCGCGACCCGATGATTCACAACAAGATTGGCGTAAAACTCTATCTTGGCACTACCGAGGCAGGCGAAGCAGCCCTCGCGCAGGCCGAACAACTCGCCCTGCCCACCCTGCTGATGCACGGCACCGACGACCCTATTACTTCCCCAGCGGCCTCGGCACTGTTTACCGAGCGCGCAAATAGCGCACTGCTGACCTTCCGGACGTGGGAGGCGCACCGGCACGAACTGCACAACGAACTCGAGCACGAGAAGGTTCTGGCCTACATGGCGCAATGGGTGGATGCGCGGCTTTCAGAGGCGTAAGCCGATTACCGTGATGTCGTCGCGTTGTTCTGTGCCGAGGGCGTGCGCGTCGAGGGCTTGTTCGAAGGCGTGCTGTTGGGCGTGCATGGTCAAATGACGGTTTGCCGCCAAGAGTTCAAGGAAACGTGCCGAGCCAAAACGCCGACGCGCCTCGCTTTGCTGGTCAATAAAGCCATCGCTGTACAGATAGACCGCATCGCCTTTTTGGAGGGTAAACTGTTCGTCGGTAAACGCGTACGCCTCGCTGCCAAGTACACCGCCTATGTGCTTTCGCGAACCTTTGAGCGTGTGCAACGCGCCCTCTGTGCTATAGACCAAATTTTGCTTGGCAACCCCAAAGGTAAGCTGAAAACGCTCCGCTTCGCGTGGCTCGATAAGCAGTACGGACATATCCATCCCGTCGCTGTTGTTGGTTTCTTTTTGCCGAAGCAGCCGCTGCAAGTGCGCATGGGTTTGCTCCATGATTTGCTTAGGTTGCTTCACGCCTTGGGCAATAATCGTCTGCTCGAAAATAGCATGGCCAATCAGGGTCATAAACGCACCGGGTACGCCATGGCCGGTACAATCTGCTGAAATAAAAAGGGTGTACGTTTCGTGTTGATGTAACCAGTAAAAATCGCCAGAGACCACATCTTTGGGCCGATACAGCACAAAATAGTCGGCAAAGGTTTTTTGCAGCACATCTCCAGCGGGCAGGATAGACTGCTGAATGAATTTGGCAGCGCGCATACTTTGCGAAACGCGGTGATTGGAGGTAAATAACTCCTTATTTTTTTCGATGAGCAAGTCGCGCTGTGTGGCAATTTCTTCCTGAATTTGGTGCAGTTCTTCGTTGCTAGCTTGCAGCTCGCCGATTACTTCTTGCAACTGCTGCGTTTTCTCGGTTACCTTCTGGGCGAGTATTTCGTTTTGCTCGCGCACTACCCTATCTTTTTCGCTCAGGGCTTCAATCGCTTTTTGCTGTGCTTCGTTGCGCTCTTTGCGCAGCAAGTAGATGCGGTCGGCCAAGGCCAATGAAAGGAGGAGCACCTGCGCTACCGAGCCGATTAGTGTACTGTTGAAGCTAAAAAAGGTGTTGGGCAACCACCCGATGTTTGTAAGCGAGATAACGACACCGCTCGATAAATATGCCGACCATGCTAACACGTAAAAACGCGCTATTTTCACACGCAGGTACCACAACCGTATTCCTACTAGAAGAGCGACGGGAGTGGTCAATAAAGCATCCAGATTAGCTAGTTTAATCACCCAGGTCAAGGGTAATACAAAGTTGCCCACGGCAAATAACAAATTAGCGTACAGTATGCCCACGAACAAACGGTGTACGAGTGTGTACTTCCATGTTTGCAAGAAATAAATGGAAAACCATGCCGCCGAGGCTATCGAGGTAAACAAAAATAGATTTCCGTACTGCGTCCACAGGGCGTGCAAGCTAGTGGGCAGTAAGTACAGCCCGTGGTTCGTGATGAAAAGAAGTAAAAACAGATTTGAAACGGCAAAGACTACATAGCGCACATAATTGCGGTCGCGCAGGAAGAAATACAGAAACAGGTTGTAGAGGGTCATCGCCAGAAGTATGCCGTAGAACAGCCCAAAAAGCAGTTCGGAAATAAGGAGGGTGCGCTGAAAAGTAGCACGGTTGTAAAAAGTCCCCCCTAGCCGAATAACCACGCGCTCAGAGCTTACCCGAAAATAAAAGGTATGTGCCTGTTGTGCGGTGTCGAGCGGAAGGCGAAACAAAAAAGTGCGATGCAGTAATTCGTTTTGCGTGATAAAGTTGGGGTACGTCCTGTGTACTTCTACCCATTCGCCCTTTTCGAGGTAATAGGCAGTAATATCTCCCACACGCATACTAGGCACGAAAAGAAGTTCGGTAACGGCAGGCGTGGCGGTAATCGTGGTTTTGAACCAATAGGCCGAGCTGCGATAGCCTATATC
>CAYUJH010000164.1:0-5219 GCA_964444995.1 uncultured Roseobacteraceae bacterium
TCCAAACCCTTTCCCAAGCCCACGAAGGGGCATCGGTGGCGCAGTTGGCTTTTGCATGGCTGCGGCATCACCCGGCAGGTATCGTACCCATTTTAGGAACTACGCAGCCCGTTCGCATCCGCGAAGCTGCCGCAGCTCTCGAAATCAGGCTTACCAACGAGGAGTGGTTTAGCATCTGGGTAGCCTCTACAGGAACAAAAGTCCCGTGATGACATTTCATTAAAAGTCGAAATACCGTATGTTTGGTGGTAAATATTTACAAATATAAGAAAGGCTTTTTTAGGTTAAATTATTGTATATAAATAGTTTAGCAATAGCTGCATGTTTTTTGATACGTATGTAACTAACCACAAATTACCAAAAAGATACGAGGATATGGAAACGCTCATCGCACACAACGACTTTTACAGCATTACGGTCAACCACACACAGCAACGCTTGTACATCAAAGTTTCGGGCCTTTGGAACAGTGCTCGCCTTGTGCCCAACTATTGCCAAGATATTTCTACGGCGGTTTCGCTATTGCAAGAAACCTTTACGTGCCTTGCCGACTTTTCGGCGATGCGTCCGTTTTCGCAAGAAGTAGCCGACCACGTGCATATCCCTGCACTCCGCCGGTTAATGCGCAGCAACTTATGCCGAAGTGCACAGATTATGCCCGATAATCATCAAACGATTGACCTACTCGAAAAAATGGGCGAGAAGATGCACGTGCGCCTCAATATGTTCGATAGCCACGAAATGGCGACCATGTACCTCGACTACGTGCGCGCGTAAGTTATAAGCCCAAAAAATCTAGGTTGAGGCGCAAATCCTCGTCGGTTAGCTCAAACTGGCTCTTTAATTCCTGCATTTTTTCTTCAAGAAGCATAAAAGTAAGCCCCAACCGCTCAACTTCTTCGTCGGTAAGGGTATCGCTCTCCATGCGCCGCACTGCCTGCTTTTCCAACAGTAGGCGAATTACCTCTACGAGCGTTAGCACCAACTGTACGAGTCCTTTGGCTGCATTTTCTGGCGTAGCGTTCAAGCGTTCGGGCAGTATTTCCTTGAGCCGTTCGGTTTGCGCAAGAAAGGCATCTAGGTTGTTACTTTGTATGTGTTCGGGGTTCATAATAGTTTCATAGTTTTAGTAGTCTTTCAGTAGAGTGCCCTTTTTTGCTGCACCCGCTCAAGACAACGAGCCTACCTGTTCGCGTTTTCGGTATAGTACATCCTACTCCACAGGTGATAAGGTATGTGCCTTCCAAGTGCTATCGGGCTGCCAAGCGAACCGCGCTAGCCAATGTGGCTGGTACAACTGTTGGCAATCGGAGGCTTCTACGCGCGCCGTGCGTGGGTCGGCATCGGATAGTTTTGGAAGTGCCTGCGCCATCTGCATGGCCCACACCGCCTGCGCACGCGCAGCGGGCACATACGCGAACGTTGCACAGGCTACCAAATCGGAAGAAAGCGCTACGGAAGGCTGTTTGGTATATTGGCTAGCGATGTATTCGGCTTGCTCGCCGTTCCAATCGGCAATACCTTCGTTGCTCAAAAGAACCAGTAAATTACCAGCTTGCTGCGCCTCTTGAAAGCGCAATTCCCAAGCGTTCTGTGAGGCAACCCATTGAAAGCTAATAAGTTGCTTGTTTTTTTTCGCCCAAGCCTCTAGGTGCGCAACAAGGCGTTGGTTCGCCTCATTTTCTCCACCTAGCACAAATACGTGTTGAAAAAAAGAGCTTGGGCTGCCGATTTGCGCGTAAAAGTTGGTAAGCGGGAACGGATTGACCAATGTGTAGTGCGCACGTGCGCCAAAAATGCTCGGGTCAAATTCCCATTCCTGCCCCACGACGATAAGCGGTACGCGCACATTGGCAAATTCGGGCGAGGCGAGCCGCCGCGCAGCAGGTTCTCCTGATAGGATAAGCACATCGGGACGGAAAACCTCTATCTCGGCAAGCAGTTCCGCAGCACGCGACCGTTGTTCGCGCTCCGAGAGTTCCTTTTGCGCATTCATGTAGTAGGAGGTAAGTTGCAGGCGGTTCTCTCTTGAAATATCCTCGATGTACCCCGTAAGCACACGCCCACTTTGCGTTTGAAATCCGTAAGAGTTTAGTAAAAAAACCCGTTTGAGGCTAGTTTCGCGCTTGGAGTTGTTATTGTGCGCTAACGTGCCACTAGAATCCGTAGGCTGGCAACTTGCCCACCCAAGGAGTAACCCCAGCCAACAAAGTTGTTTCCACTGTTTTTTGATGTAACAAAAATATGCACTCATATCCACACGAAGCCTTTTTGCAAAGGTAACGTTTTGATAGGCTTTTCATTACGACACTTTCCGCTTTCTACAGATACATCAACGTACATTAACAGTTCGCAACATACGGCGCAACACACCGGGCAAGAAACGTTTTAGATACACGGCTCCTACCTCTTTGAACTGCCCCGGATAGATTTCGTGTTTCCCTGCCTTGATAGCCCGCACAATTTGCCGTGCGCACGCTTCGGCCGAAATTCCGTTGGCTTGTCCTACATCGAGCGCGTTGTTTGGGGTGCCGTCGCCCAGCAGTGCATTGTACGACACCCGCGTTTTTACGTAGCCGGGCGCAACCATTAAGAACGATACCTGCGCATCGTACAGCTCGGCTTGCAAAGCATCGTAAAAACCATGCAAAGCATGTTTTGAAGCCGCATACGCCGAGCGCCACGGCGTACCAAACTTGCCAGTAACGCTGCTTACTGTTACAATTTTGCCGCCTTTTTGGGCTACCATCTGCGGAACAACCGCGCGGGTAAGCAAAACAGCTCCAAAAAAGTTAATTTCCATGATACGCCGAAACACCTCCGGCGTGGTATCGTTGAACAACGACCGTTGGCTAATCCCCCCGTTATTTACCAAAATATCGATGCGCCCAAAATGAGCGACAACTTGCGCGGCTTTCTCGGCCGCATCGGGTAGGTGTTCGAGGTCGAGAGGTAAGATAAGTACGCGTTCGTCGGGCAGGCCGATTTGGGCTTTTACCGCCTGTAGTACCTGCTCATTCCTTGAAGACAACACCATACGTACGTTCTCTTTGGCAAGGGCATACGTAAGCGCTTCGCCAATACCCGACGACGCGCCGGTAATCCACACTACTTTATCGGTTAGGTTCTTCATACGAGGAGTTTAAGCTTGCTTTTTTATGTAAAAACATCCTTTTTTAGGGAGGTATTTTTGAAAATAGACGAGTGTACGCTTGTTAAGGCTGTGGTGCTCTACGCGCCGTGCCAAGTTTCATGCTATAGTGTTTATTCTGTTCAAGGTGGTCTTTGGTGCGTTGGTCGTGCGTGGCAACTATAAGAGTAGCCTTGTGGCGTTGCGCTTGCTGTTCAAGGAGTTGTAAGACGGCTTGGCAGTTCCCGTCGTCGAGGGCAGAGGTGGGTTCGTCGGCCAAAATAAGGGCCGGACTATTGAGCATCGCCCGTGCAATCGCTACGCGTTGGGCTTCGCCTTGGCTTAGCTCGTTGGGCTTGCTTTTTTGTTTGTGCCCCACATTCAACTCTTCTAAACGCTGCAAGGCAAGGGCCTTGTCGGGCCGAAGTTGAGCAAAGTACTGGGCAGCTAACAGGTTTTCAAGTACCGAAAGCGAAGGAATTAGATGCGGTTTCTGAAAAATTAACCCGATAGAGCGCCCACGGAACAAGTCGTTTTGTTGGGCGGTTAGCGCATAGGGGTCGCGCCCTGCTACTTTCACCGAGCCTTGATGGGGCGGAAGCAAACCTGCCAACACATTGAGCAAGGTAGTTTTGCCAGAGCCAGATGCTCCCAACACAAGGGCAATACCTCCCTGCGGCACTTGCCAGTTGTGAAACGTGATAGCGTGGGTAGGCGTATAGCGTACTACCACATTAGAAAGTTCGACCATAACACAAATTATAATAAAGTTTAGAGGATGTATGAAATTTGACCAAACCCGTGCGAGCTATCTTGCGAGATTGCCCGAATTCGGCTCATTTTTCTTGATAAAGCTAACAAAAAGAGGAAAAAAGACCAACATAGGTCTAATCTATGTGAGGAAAAACCTCCGACCAAATAAATCTTACCATATCTTGCAAAAAATCTTATCCTCCCTATCACTCAACTATAGAAAAGATAGCACACCTCCGGCTTGCTTTTAATACCATGCGACAACTAGCTCTTTGGCTCATTTTCTTTTTCCTTATTTTCAACGCCACAGGTATTTACCTACTCTGGAAAGGCATCCGCGTTGGTGCGCATCAGCGCGTAGCGGCAGCAGAACGTATGCCCCTATTACCCCGTGCCAAAAAAGTTCCGCAAGGCTTGCAGCTACAAAACAGCGAAGTGCTCAAGGCTGGTGCCGGTATTAAATCGGTCTTGTTTAATCCCCAACGCACGTACCTATATGGGCTGAATTTGGAAGGTTTGAGCGTCTTTGAGTACGACATCGAAACCCTTGCCCTGCGGCGGAAAATAGTCTTCGAGGCTACCGAAGGCGAGGGCTACGACTACACCGAGCGAAAGTGGTACAAATCGTTGCAGGAAAAACCCGTAGAAGGCTGTTTTACGCACCAAGGACGGTACTTGTGGGTCTCGTTGCACAATGCAGCGGGCGTGGCCGTGTGGGATTTGCGCCAAGAACTTGTGCCACAAGCAGGCATGAAACGCGCCCAACTCACCGACCTTACTACCCAACAAACTGCCCCCATAGGTTTGTACTTTTTCCCTACCGGCAAAACGCCCAAAGTAGTGTCTGTCTCGCCAAAAGGCGACTTCGCGTTTGTGGCCAACTGGCACGATAACTCCTTGACGGTCATAGATATTCGCAGCGAAACTCCTGCGGAGTGGGTAATAGAAGCCACACTCCCAACTGGCCCCGTACCACGCGGCAACGTAGTTTCCGACAACGGCCGAGAACTGTACGTAGGCCACATGGGCAGTAAAACGCTCGGCGTGTACTGCATCCCACAAGGCAAAGGGGAAACCTTCAGCTTCGACACCCTTTTTGAAATAGGTAACACCCCGCGACATCTGCTTTATCAGCATCCGTACCTGTACGTCTCGTTGAGTAGCCCTGAAAAACTGCTAAAAATAGACGCTGCCACGCGGCAAATTGTGCAAAGCGTTTCCACCGCCGACGACCCACGGACTATCGCCTTTTCGCCCGACGGGCAACTGATTTTTGTGGCCTGTTATGCCGATGAAGTGGTGCAGGTGTTCCGCACCCGCGACTTTGCTTTTTTGG
>CAYUJH010000165.1:0-4936 GCA_964444995.1 uncultured Roseobacteraceae bacterium
TCTCTGCCGCTAAAATGGGGATCCATGTGAAACTCTTCCAAGAACGGCAGCGAGAAGAGAGGGTCTTGCAGGCCGATAATCCACGCAATGCCAAATAGCAATCCAACGCGCACAACAAGTGCAAGTAAAATGCCAATGTTACGAGCACGGTCTTGATGCTCTTTAGGGAGTTTCCCGCTAATGATAGAAATAAAAATGATGTTATCGATACCAAGAATAATTTCGAGTATCGAAAGGGTAAAAATACTGATAAGACCTGCGGAGCTAAAAATTTCTTCCATTTTTTTTGGGGGGCTTATGTGATAGTGAAGATAGACTGGCTATATCATGACTTATTCGATGTATGCATTTTCTTGATGTGGTTAGCCCGATTTTTACTGATTTACAAGACATTATTTCCCTAAATTACTCTGTTTCGGGTGTATAAACGAAGGGTAGGCACGTAGTGTAAGAAGCATGTAGTCAAATATTGAAAAGGGCATCGAAGAAACCAAGGTTTTGCTGTTTACTTTTCAGAATGAGCATTGGCACGGTGAGGTTGTGGAGCAGTACTTTTTCGGTAGTGCTTCCCAAAAGTGCGGCGGCAATGCTTGTACGCCCGCGCGAACCCATTACAATCAGGTCGGCATCGTCGCGCAGGGCAATGTTGGTAATGATTTGGGCGCGGGTGCTTCCGCTGCGGTCTAGGCAGAAGTTTGCTGTAACATTTACACCACTCATGTCGAATTGTTTTATGAAATGCTTGTAGCGTTTTCGCGCATTTTCCTGCATAATCTCTGCGTATTCTTCCTCTGTTTTGCCCGAGGCAAGGTAGCCATTGGGCAGTTCGTAAATATTTAAGCACATAATTTCCACATCTTTCACGCGGTGCGAGAGGTCGATAGCGCGTTTGAGGGCATTGACCGAAAACTCCGAGAAGTCTATCGGGATAAGGATGCGTTTGAAGCGCTGGGACGCGTTTTCGGGCACACGCAAGATGGAGCAGAGGGCGCGTCGGGCTAGTTTTCGCGAGGTTTCGCCCGTGCCCTCCGTAATGTTTTTACGCCCCACTACCAGTAGGTCTATACTTTCTTTTTGCCCAAACTCTAGCAACTCGGTTAGTGGGTCGCCGGAGGGCACTTCTATACGTACCTGCACGCTTGCGGGCAAAATGGATTTAAAATGCCGAACTTTTTCGTCCATATATTGCTCTACTTCTTGGCGGGTAGCGGGCAGTGCTCCTTTTTTCTTAGGCTTGCTAGAAAGTACGTGCATAAGTATTACTTCCTGAGAGCCCATAAGCGAAGCCACGTGGAAACCGTAGGGGATAAGGTGGTTATCGAGTTCGCTCAGGTCGAGCGAGAGGAGTAGTTTGCGGAGGTCGTACATGGCAAAGCGGCGGATTAAATGAGGTCAATGTTATCAAAGAAAAGAGTCTGATACGTTAGCGGACAATAAACGTGGTAGTACCTATTTGGTTGCCTTGGCTGTATAATTCCACCTGATACTGTCCTTTTTTGAAATCGGTGCCTTTATCGAATTCAAACTGAAAGACTTGGGGCGAATTGTCAAACAAAATTTCATGCGATTTTGTGTAGAAAATTTTCCCGGATTTGTAGGGAATAGAACCCGAACCGGCCGTTAGGTTGTACAGTGCCGAGCCGTCGGGTTCTACGATGCGCAAGTAAATTTCTTTTGTGCCTATTTCGGCCAGCTCATTGGGTTCGAGCGCGTAGCGTACTCGAAGTTTTTCGAGTTGCCGAACCCGAAACGAACTGCCCTCTGTGCTGGCTCCTTGCCGGTTAATGGCTTCTAGTTCAATGCTAGCAACGCGTAGTGCGGCGGCTGTGCTTACCTTTCGGTTTAGCTCGTTGGTTGTATTTTGGAGCTGACTAATTTCCGAACTAAGCTGCTGATTTTTTTCTTTCACTGTCTGGTTTTCGGCCAAAAGCGCATCGTTGGTCTCTTTGAGCCGTACAATGTCCTCATCTTTTTTCTTGAGCAAAATTTCGTAGCCTTCTACTTTGGATTTTATGGCTTCGTAGCGGTTTTGCGAGATGCGCAGCGAGTTTTGCAGCTCCAGCTTCTCTTGTTGCAAAACGCTTTGAATTTCTAGCAGGGAGTCTATGTTACCTCCTAACTCCTGAATTTTTCCAATTTTTACCTCAAGTTCGTCGGAAATGGAGTCGAGTTTTACGAACGTGCCGATGAGTTCCAGCTCGCGATGTTCGAGCAGGTCTTGATTTTTTTGCTTGTCGGACTGGGTGAGATAAAATTGTAAGGCATTGATTGCCAACAAGATAAAAATAACCACTACGAAAAGAAGCAGTTTACGGTTTTTGGAGGTTTCGTTCGATGACTTCGTCATAGGGCAAAAGACTGAGAAGACGGTTGTAAAGTGTGTATGGCAACTAGCTAGGCAGGGTAGCCCTGTCAGGTAGTTTCAAGTTTGCGCAAGCGAGCAAAGTGTTTTTGGGTCTGCTTCCGCAACGGTGCAAAATTAAGCGATTTGTATGGAAAAAGCGGCACTTAGCTGCTAATCACCCGCACGTGCCGACGGAGTATCTCTATTTTATCGCGCAGTGCTTTGCGGTCGTCGCCCAAAACGGTGATATGCCCCATTTTGCGGAATGGCTTGGTCATTTTTTTGCCGTATAGGTGCAGAAAAACGCCTTCTAACTCCATAAGTTCGGTGAGGCCTTCGTATTTGGCCACGCCGGTATGAAACTCCTCGCCGAGCAGGTTGAGCATGGCCGATGCGCCACGCAGACGCGTATCGCCGAGGGGCAGATTGAGCACCGCTCGCCACAGTTGCGCATATTGCGAGGTGTAATTGCCCTCAATGGTTTGGTGGCCGCTGTTGTGTGGGCGCGGGGCGATTTCGTTCACGAGTACTTCGCCCCCTTTGCTCACAAACATCTCCACAGCCAGCAGCCCGACCATTTCCAGCTCTTCGATGACCGAACGCGCCATTTGAATAGCCTCGCGCTCTTTTTCGAGGGGAATAGACGCCGGGGCAATGAGATAATCTACTAAGTTTTGCTCGTGATACACCAGTTCTACGGGCGGAAAGACTTTCACTTCGCCCGAAACGCTACGCGCCAAAATCACAGAGATTTCCTTGTCAATATCCACCAAGCGCTCTAACACGCTAGGTGCGTCGAAGCCTTTTACCAAGTCGGCGGGGTTTTGTAGCCTGACCACCCCGCGTCCGTCGTAGCCGCCCCGCGCTATTTTTTGCATGGCAGGCAGCATATGTTTGTAGGCGATGAGGGCTTCGCGGTTATTGACCGTTACGAAGTCCGCCGTAGGGATGCCATGTTCGCGGTAAAATTGCTTTTGCAGGCGTTTGTCTTGTATGACCCGGATAACGGAAGGCTGCGGATAGACTTTCACGCCTACTTTTTCGAGTTCTACGAGGGCATCGGTGTTGACCGCCTCAATTTCGATGGTGAGCATATCGAGGTCTTTCCCGAAGTTGAACACCGTGTTGTAGTCGAGCAGGTCGCCTTGGGTATAGCGTGTGGTCATGCTGCTGCACGGGCAGTGCGGGTCGGGGTCTAAGATGCTCACGTTCAGGTTGTAGTCTGCCCCTGCTTGTAGGAGCATCTTGCCCAGTTGACCGCCCCCTAAAATGCCTATTTTTAAGTCGTAATAAAATGCTTTCATAAACGAAAATATACCAAAAGATTTATATGATTTGAGGATTTTTTAATTTGATTAACTTGATTTTCAATGACTTACAAGGACTAGCCCTCTCAAACCACTCACTTTCGAGTATAACACAATTTAATAGGATGTAAGGGTTTTTTGGGGTTGATGTGCGCTATGTCTTTGTGTGGTGGTTTAGAATTTTTTCAAATCGTCGCCAATATCTTTCCGAAAATACATACGTTCGAAACACACAGTAGCTACGCGAGCATATGCTTTTTCGAGGGCTTCTTGCAGCGAATTTCCATAGCCGGTAGCAGTAAGCACACGTCCGCCTTGTGTGCGCACGGCACCTTCTGCGTCGGTCGTAGTACCTGCATGAAAGAGAAGGCTTTCGGGCGTTTCTAGCTCCAGCCCTTCGATGCGTTTTCCGTTTTCGTAGTGTTCGGGGTAGCCGCCAGAGGCAAGTACCACGGTGGCGTATATCTGGGGGTCGAAGACCAGTTCGGCTCTGTCGAGCGTGCCTGCTGCCAAATGCGCGAACACGCTCACCAAGTCGGTCGTGATTTTAGGGATAACGACCTGCGTTTCTGGGTCGCCCATGCGCACGTTGTATTCAATGACGTACGGTTCGCCGTCCACGTTCATCAGTCCGCAATACAAAAAACCTTTGAACGAAATACCCTCTTTGCGCAGCCCTTCTACGGTGGGGCGCACTACGCGTTCTTCTACCTTTTTGAGGAAGGCGGCATCGGCAAACGGAACGGGCGAAACTGCTCCCATGCCTCCTGTGTTCAAGCCTGTGTCGCCTTCGCCTACGCGCTTGTAGTCTTTGGCAGAGGGCAGCAGGCGGTAGTGCGTGCCGTCGGTGAGGGCAAATACGGATAGCTCGATGCCTTTCAAAAATTGCTCGACGAGGACGTGGCTGCTCGCTTCGCCCAATTTTCCGCCGACCATTTCGCGCAGGGCGGTTTGTGCTTCGGCAAGGTCTTCGGTGATAATGACCCCTTTGCCAGCGGCTAGCCCGTCGGCTTTTAGCACGTACGGAGGCGTTTGTTGGGCAAGATACGCCAGCCCTTCGTCGAGGGTGGTTTGGGTGAAGGTACGTGCTGCGCCCGTCGGGATTCCGTGGCGTAGCATGAACGCCTTCGAAAAGTCTTTACTGCCTTCCAACTGCGCACCAGCTTGGCTAGGGCCTATCAGGGCAATGTTTTTCAGCGCGGGATGTGCGGCAAAAAAATCGGCTACCCCCGCCACGAGCGATGCTTCTGGCCCTACGATGACCATTTTAATAGCCTTTTCTTGA
>CAYUJH010000165.1:4946-5168 GCA_964444995.1 uncultured Roseobacteraceae bacterium
CTCAAAATCGGTGGCTGCGATAGCAAGGTTGGTACCTACGGCTGCCGTGCCGGCATTGCCCGGCGCAATGTAAAGCTGTTCCACTTGTGGGCTTTGTGAAATTTTCCATGCCAACGTGTGTTCGCGGCCCCCAGAGCCAAGAATGAGAATGTTCATTGTGCGTACTGTTTTTTATTCAACCAAAAAATATTTGGTAAATATAGGCTAGAAAAGTTCGCCTAC
>CAYUJH010000166.1:0-5150 GCA_964444995.1 uncultured Roseobacteraceae bacterium
GATAAGTTCTTCGTAAGCCGCTTTGCTGAGTAAGTTTTCTAGCTCTTGCGGGTTAGTAGGCTTTATCTTAATCATCCAGCCCTCGCCATACGGGTCGGAGTTTACCACGTCGGGCGTTTCGTAGATAGCCGGGTTGGTCTCTTCTACCGTGCCGGCGATGGGCATGTAGAGTTCCGAAACGGTTTTCACAGCTTCCACCGTACCAAACTCTTCTCCTTCTTCGAGCGTCTCGCCCACCGTTTCGATTTCAACAAAGACAATGTCGCCCAGCTCGCGTTGCGCAAAATCGGTAATGCCCACAGTTGCCACTTGGCCATCAAAAAGTACCCACTCGTGGTCTTTTGTGTACTTCAAATTTTCGGGAATATTCATCAGTATAAGGGTTTAAGGTTGTTTGCTCTTCAAAGATACAGAACCCACAAAGGATTGCAAGGAAGTAACCAAAGTAGGCATGATATTTTCACGCTTGCATTTGGTTTGCGTATGTAAGGGACAATTACGTATTTTTGGGCAAAATCAATTTACATAAACCGCAGTAGTACGCCTTATGAACAAAATAATCCGACGCATCTTGCTCCTATTAGCTATATTACCCATGCTAACAGGCTGTTTTGAAATTAGAGAAGACCTGCAATTTAACTCCTCCGGCGGAGGCTCGTACCAACTTACGATGGACTTTTCAAAGAGTCGTGCGTTGCTCGAAATGATTATCACCGCCTCCAAGGATGAAAAGGTAAACCCTTTCGGCATGGAAGGAAATCCGTTTAAGCAGGTGGACTCGCTCTTTCTGGCAAGTTCTTCGCAGCTAAACTCTATTACTGGCATTCGCAATGCAAATTCTTTGAAAGACGACCGCAATTTTCAGTACGGTCTTCGTTTCGAATTTGAAAGCACCGAGGCGCTCAATACCGCGCTGTCGGAAATTCAGTACAACGCCGACGCCGCACCGAGCTACGAACGCTACTACAACTTCTCGAAAGGCGTTATCAATAAGACCGATGCCTTCAACCTTCGTGCGCTCACTGCTAAAATTAAGCCCGACGATAAAGTAGATGACTTTGGCAGAGAAGTACACAGCAAGATTCAGGAAATGTACGACAACATTACCTACGCGCAAAGCATTCGCTTCGACCGCGTAAAGAAGTTCTCAAACACTAGCTACGCCCTTTCGGCCGATAAAACTACGCTTACCTTCACGCGCTCGCTACGCGAATTGCAGAGTGGGAACGTCAACATTGCCAATGAAATCAGTTTCAAATAATTGTCATATCGTTTTGTAGGTTGCCTCCTTGGCAAACTGAATAAAAAGCGCACCCAATAGCCTAAAAGCTCGTTGCGTGTGCTTCTTTACTGGGTAGCAGCCTTCTTTGTATCATCCTCAAAACCTTTGTTAAAAAAACATGTCATATCTTTTTACCTCCGAGTCGGTTTCTGAGGGACACCCAGACAAAATCGCCGACCAAATTTCCGATGCTCTTGTTGACCAATTTCTTGCCTTCGACCCGCAATCGAAGGTAGCCTGCGAAACCCTCGTAACCACCGGACAGGTCGTGCTGGCCGGCGAAGTGAAATCGTCGGCATATGTGGACGTGCAAGAAATTGCGCGGCGGGTCATCAACCGCATTGGCTACACCAAAAGCGAGTACATGTTCGATGGAAACGCTTGCGGCGTACTATCGGCCATTCACGAACAGTCGCCAGATATTAACCGAGGGGTAGATAGAGGCGACCCCAACGAGCAAGGTGCCGGCGACCAAGGGATGATGTTTGGCTACGCAACCAAAGAAACCGCCAACTACATGCCGCTCGCGCTCGACCTATCGCACAAGATTTTGCGCGAACTTGCCGCCCTACGCCGCGAAAGCAAAGAAATCACCTATCTGCGCCCCGACTCGAAGGCGCAAGTTACCATCGAATACTCCGACGACCACAAGCCGCAGCGCATTGACACCATCGTGGTTTCTACCCAACACGACGAGTTTGTAACACCCGATACGCCTAATGCCGATGCGCAGATGCTCGAAAAAATTCGCAAAGACATCATCGAAATTCTAATTCCGCGCGTAAAAGCACAACTCGCGCCCGAATTGCAAAAGCTCTTTACCGATAAAATCACGTACCACATCAACCCCACCGGCAAGTTTGTCATCGGCGGCCCACATGGCGACGCCGGCCTGACCGGACGGAAAATTATTGTAGATACCTACGGAGGGAAAGGCGCTCACGGTGGTGGTGCATTTTCAGGCAAAGACCCTAGCAAAGTGGACCGCTCGGCAGCATACGCTACGCGCCACATCGCCAAAAACCTCGTTGCCGCCGGCGTAGCCGACGAAATTTTGGTGCAAGTTTCCTATGCCATCGGCGTGGTAGAACCTACCAGTCTTTTCGTAAACACCTACGGCACAAGCAAAGTAGGCCTAACCGATAGCCAAATTGCGCGCAAAGTCATGGAACTGTTCGACTTGCGCCCTGCCGCGATTGAGCAACGTCTCAAACTACGCAACCCCATGTACAGCGAGTCTGCTGCCTATGGGCACATGGGGCGTACGCCGCGCGTCGTCAAAAAAACATTCCAGACCAGCGACGGGCGCCAGATTGAGCGGGAGGTAGAACTGTTCACATGGGAAAAACTCGACTACGTGGACAAGGTAAAGGCTGCCTTTGGCTTATAACGCTCTGATTTCCAAAATAAAAAGGTTGTTCTCTTTTCGGAGAACAACCTTTTTTTATGACTTTTCGCGCGCTTATACTACGGAAGTTGCGGACGGCGCTTCAACTGAAGTTTTGCCAACACAGGGAGATGGTCGGACGGTGAGCCTATGTCGTGCAGTACCTCCCAATGCGTAACCTCTAAACGCGTAGAATCGAAGAAGATGTAGTCTATTTGCAGGTAAGGGGCCTCCGACGAAAAGGTGTAGGCTTCGGGCGACCCCACTTTTTCGGGCGGGCACGCCATTTTTATATTTTTAGCTCCTTTCAAGGCGTGAATACTTGGCTCGTCGGGGCTAACCCACTCGCTATTAAAGTCGCCGACCAAGATAGTAGGCATTTTTGCGGCGTACTGCTCGTATAAATCCTTTACAAAGTGCGTTTGCGCTAGGCGCGTAGGTTTGTCGAAGGCTTCGAGATGTACGTTGATGAGCGTTACGGGCTGTTCGCCAAGCAAAATTTGCGTTACCTGCGCCAAGCGGTTGAGGTAGAACGCATCGTAATAAAACGGATGCCCCTCTACGCGCTGCAACACGATTCGCTCGTTTTCTTCTATCGGGAAACGACTTACAATTCCCTGCCCAGAAACAAGTAGCCCAAAATGCGACGAAACGGGAAAGTAAGGAAACGGAACGTAGCGTACGTCCCAATTAATTACCTGTGCTTTATACTGAAAGCCCAATGCCTCGGCGATTGCGTCGAGTTGCTGCACACCGAAAGAGCGACTCGAACCAAAATCTATTTCCTGAAATGCAATGATATCCGGCGCATATTCGCCCAGAGTATTCACTACCCGCAGCAAGTTATCTGCATAAAATTGCGCGTTGGTTTGCTCTGGTGTATTGTTCGCCATGCCCGAAAGATAGCCGATATTATAGCTCACGAGCGCAATCGAAGAGTCGCTTTTAGGAGGGATGATGTGCTCGTGCTGCCGACTTATTTTGCTATATTCTTTGAGAGGACGCGTGGGCTGTTTGGCCCAAAAATAAAAAACGAGGGCACTGATGACCAAGATGTTCAGTACCAAAAACAGGATTCTACTTATTTTTTTCATGCTTGAACGTTTTCAGACGAATAGGAACGCAGAGAGAGTGCTTGCAGATACAACAGACGTACCCAGAAGTACGAAAGTTTTTCCAAGTAGTTGTTCGTACAAAATACCCTGTTTGAAAAAGTACTCGTTTTCTTTCGTATAGCTCCATTTATTGCAGCACCAGCGTGCACCGCTCTCCGCGTTCATCTTTGAGCAAATATACGCCCTTTGGCAGATGTCCTACATTGATTTGTACGCCCTGCCGCAAGGCTTGCTGCCCAAGTGTACCTTCCCACACGCAGACTCCCTGCATGTTAAATAGTTGCCAGCGCAGCGGTTGCAGGGGCAAAATGTCGGCCTGCCATGTAAGGAAAAGGAAGCCTCGGCTGGGGTTGGGGCTTACCGACCACGAGGTAGGCGAAGCAGCAGGCGGCGGCAACGTTACCGACAATGGCAAGGTAGTAACGGTAACGGCTGGGCTGAGTGCAGAAAGCGTATCGGCGAGGGTCTGTACGGCGTAGTGATACGTTTTTTCGGGCAGGAGAAGGCTATCGGTGTACCGATTGGTTCCGGCAGGCACTTCGGCAAGTTGCGCAAAGCCCTCCGAAGGTGAAGTTTCTGACCGCCATACGATGACTTGCTTGGCGTTGGGCACAGGGCTGTCCCACGTAAGCAGCACATGCGATGCCGAGAGTGGCCTTGCCTGCAAATTCAACGGAGCAGGGGGCACGAAAGGAAGCGTTTCTACCCGCAGAATGTCCGAGGCTACGTCGGCTAGGGGGCGTAGGGCAAGCACTTGATAGAAATATGCTGTAGCTTCTGCCAACGAGGTATCGGTAAACGTGGTACTATTGGGAGGTAAAGCTGCTCGCGTAACCCATGTGAGCGAGTCGGTAGAGCGCAGCACCTCGTAGGCAGTTTCTAGCGTAGAGCGGTCGCCCCATGTAAGTTGCACCGATGTAGCCGACAGAGGCTCGGCACGCAACGGGCGGGGCTGCCCGGGTATCAGGCATACCGGCCAAGCGTCGAAGGTTTCGCCCCGTGCATTGGTCTCCGAAAAATTCCCGTCGCCACTGCCCAAGATAGTGCCGTCGGCGTAAGAAAGTGTGTAGCTACCCTGCGCGATGCCATCGCCGAACGTATCCACAATGAGCAAGCGATTACAGCCACTCGGTACGCACAACAGCGTATCTATCCGTGCAAAATCGGGATAATTTCCAAAAAAAACTTCTTGCAAGACGTTGCCTTGCGCATCGGCTACGCGCCATACAATCTCTTCGGGATAATCGTCGAGTTGGAGCTGCAGGCGCAATGCTTCGCCTACGGGATACGAGACAGACAGCGAGTCGTTTGCAGGATTTCCGTCAGCCGTTAAGCCATTGGTGTTTTCCAAGTGCGCACGAAATAG
>CAYUJH010000167.1:0-5045 GCA_964444995.1 uncultured Roseobacteraceae bacterium
ACGGCGGCTACATGGCAAGCTACACGATGCTTACCCATCCCGAGGTGTTCAAAGTAGCCCTCGTAGGTGCGCCCGTAACCGACTGGAAACTCTACGACAGCATCTACACCGAGCGGTACATGGGGCTGTATCCGGAAAACGAGGCGAAGTACAACCAAAGTGCCGTCATTGGCTATGCGGCAAATTTGAAGGGCAAGATGTTCATTGCGCACTCTGCGATGGACGAGAACGTGCACATGCAAAATACCATGCAACTCGTGCAAGCCCTCATTGACCAAGGCAAAGACGTGGACCTGCGCATTTACCCGCCCGGCGCGCACGGCGTGGCATACAGCGGTTCTAGCTACGTACTACTCCACAAGCAATATACAGATTACCTTAACACATACCTTCGCTAAGGCGTGCGCAGCAAACCGCTGACAGAGCAAATTGTCCTGTCAGCGGTTGGGCTGCCGCCAGAACGGATTACGGGCGTACTATCCGGTTTAATTTTTCCCACATCGTGTTGTGAAAGGCGATGGGAACCAAGGCATTATCAGGCGCTTCGCCCATGCGAATAACGACCAAGTTCATGCTGGGCACTACGTTGATAAACTGTCCGTTTTTGCCCAAGGCTGCTATTAAATCGGCGGGGGCATTACTTGCTAGTTCCATGTTAAAAGAAAGGGCGAGAGAGGGAAAAATGACGGAGCTTTTACCGTTTAGCCACCAAAAATACCCATACGCAGGGTTGAGGTCTTGCGAGGTGTTCACCATGTTTCGGAAGTAGTTTGCATCGGATAATACGGGCGTATTGGCCCATGTTCCTTCGGCAAGCATCAGCAGACCGAACCTTGCCATGTCGCGGGCAGTGCTAAAATACGTGTTGCCGCCTTCTAGGGCAATCCAACTGCCACTCATCCCGATAACCGACCCAACTTTTTGCTGAGTATATTGATTGTAGTCGGTCTGTGTGGCTTCTTCTACCACATCTCTTAACAGCGTATAAGGTGCGTTGTGGTAAAACCACTGCGCGCCCGCGTCGGCACGATAGGTAAGGCACGAGGAGCGGGTGCAGTTTAGGTCGGGGACTTGGTATTCCAAGCCGGTAGTCATGGAAAGTTGGTGCCTTATCGTAACCAAATTTTCCTTTTCGGCAGGCATAGCCGTCCAGCCTGAGCCCAAGTACTCGGAAGTTTTATCTTCGATGCGCAGCTTGCCATCTTGCTGGGCGATGCCTACCAGCGTGGCGGTGAGCGTTTTCCCTGCCGATGCCCAGTACCACGGGCTATCCGCTGTAAATGGTGCAGTGTTACTGAGGTTATTTCCCCAGTATTTTTCTAATACAATTTTACCATCTTTCAGGACAATAAACGCCCGTGTGCTATTGGCGGCCAAGTATTCGTACAAGTTTTCTACCTCGTCAACGTTCCAATTTAGGCGGTTTGCCTCGGTAGTTTCCCATGCGGCGGCAGTGCCTGTAGGTGGAAAGTACAGCGCACTTGGGCTTGGAGTATCGTCGAGAGGAGTATCTTGGTCGCGGCAAGCCCCCGACAGGCAAGCGAGCAACAAAAAGGGAATAAGCTGTTTCATAGGGTGGTAGGAAAGTGGGTGTAAATAAAGTAAGCAAAAGGAACTTGCCCTGCATTTTTAACAGAAAAAAAGGCAGATGTGCGCATAGTGGTATAAAGTTAGTAGTTTTGGTAGTAAAATATAAATGAGTAATGTATGAAAAAAATAGCCATAACGATAGCCACGATACTAGGGACGTACGCACTTGCGGCAGCGCAGTCGGCTACGCCCTTTTTTATTCAAAACGAAAAATACGTAGTATTTCAGGCCGATACCTTCCCTGTGGAAAATATCGCGCCGGCTACCCTAGAACTTATCCGCTCGAAAATTGACCGCAAGGCCGACGAACGCAACAACGAGGGAGTCGCCTTGTTTGAAAAACAGCAGTACGAACAGGCACTCGCCGCCTTCGGGGAGGCACTCACCTTGCGCCCCACTTTTGAGAAAGCACTGCTCAACAAAGCTGCTACGCTATTGGCGCAAAATAAGGCCGTAGAGGCGCAAAAAGCCTACCACGCCGCAATTGAAGCCGGCTCCACACACCCCGAAGCTTTTTTATTCCGAGGGATTTTGAGGCTTGAAGAAGAGAAATACGCAGAGGCAAGCCAAGATTTTGAAAAAGTAACCCAACTCGACAATAAACACGCCGAAGCATTCCATTATCTCGGCATTGCCAAGCAAAAACGAAACGAACTGATAGGCGCGGAGGCAGCTTTTGCGAGTGCAGCAAAACTCAATCCAAACTTCCCCGAAGCCCACGCCAACTGGGGCATATTGCTCATACAGAATGGGAAAGCACAGGAAGGCGTGGAAGCACTTAACAAAGCCATTTCACTAGGAATTGGCACGCCGGAGGTCTATAATCATCGCGGAAAAGCCCTATTCGATATGGATAAAATCGCTGAAGCCCTTGCCGATTTCGACAAGTGTTTGCAACAAAAGCCTAACGAATGGGCAGCACTGCACAACAAAGCTACCGCCCTTTGCAAGCAGGAAAAGTACCAAGAAGCTCTGCCCCTCTTCGATAAAGTCATCGTGCTAAAGGCCGATTTCGCACTGGCGTACCTCAACCGAGGCATTGCCAAAGAAGCCACGAAAGATGCCCAAGGGGCTTGCGCCGATTGGCGAACTGCCCAGCAGCACGGCAGCCAAGAAGCCCAAACGTATTTGAAAGAAAGTTGCCAATAGGCCGCTTTGCTCTACATTTTTATTCCCTATTTCCGTTTCTTAAAAGACTATTTTCCACCAAAATGCGCACTTTTTCACCCTACTTTTTTGTATGGAACGTTCTATGGCTCGTTGGCGTACTCGGCAGCACAGCAGGATGGGCGCAGCAAACCGATACGCCCTTCAATAAGCAGACGATACCCGACAAATTCCAGCTACGCGAGGCGCTCGAAGCTATCAAGGAAGGCGACTACTACTTGGATAGTTTTCGCCCCGACTACGATGCGGCACTCACTGCCTACGAGCGCGCACAGGCACTTAACCCGAACAATATAGAATTGAATCTGAAAATTGGGCTTTGTTATTTGTACTCGCCTACCAAAGAGCATATGCGTGCTATTCCGTTCTACGAAAAAGCCCTCGCACTCGCCCCCTCCGTAGAGCGGTACATTGTGTTTTACTTGGGCGAAGCCTACCACCGCAACCGACAGTGGGAAAAAGCCATATCGTTTTACAAAAAACACCTCTCCGCCGTATCTGACCCGCTCGAAGTAGAGCTAGCCAATAAGCGCATCGAAGAGTGCAACCACGGTATTGAATTATCAAAACGGCCGGTGAACACCCAAGCCGAACACCTCGGCGACCTAGTAAACTCCCCCTACGACGAGTACGGAGTTGTTATCACCGCCGACGAGTCGGAAATGTACTTCACCTCGCGCCGCGAAAATACCACGGGCGCTGGCAAAGACTCCGACGGCAAGTATTACGAAGATATTTACATTAGTTACAAACGCGATGGGGCATGGACGGCACCTCAAAATTTAGGAAAGCCAGTAAATTCGGCTGATAACGATGCCGTAGTAAGTATTTCGCCCAACGGAGAAACGATGGTTATTTTCCGCGAAGGCGACCTGTTCTCTTGTAAAAAAGATGAAGAAACGCAGCGTTGGAGCGCACCAAAAGTGTTTCCCAAACAAATCAATACGCGCTATTTAGAAACCTCCGCCGCCTTTTCGCCTTCCGGCGATACGCTCTATTTTGTAAGTAACCGAGAAGACAAAACACTTGGTGGCCTCGATATTTTTTACAGCGTGCGCGTACCGGACAAAGACAATCAATGGGGCGAGCCTGTCAATCTTGGTCCAACGATTAATACCCGCCATGACGAAGACGGCGTGTTTATTCATCCCGAAGGGCATACGCTCTACTTTAGTTCTACCGGCCACAACAGCATGGGAGGCTACGATATTTTCCGCTCCGAGTGGGCCAACGGGCAGTGGGGCGCACCCGAAAACTTGGGTGTACCCATCAACACCCCCGACGACGAACTGTACCTTTCCCTAACCAAGAGCGGGCGGTATGGTTACTACTCGTCGGCAAGCCCCGACCGGCTGCGTGGCGAGGACTTGTACCGCATCACCTTCCTAGACATCCCCGACGAACCAACGCCAGTACGCAAGCCCGTGCGCGAACTGCTATGGGCAATGATGTCCCAACCACTTGTGCATACGCCTGCCTCCCCTACGGTTAGTCGCTCGGCAGAAAATAACGATGAAAGTTTTGCCGGCCTTGTCATTAAGGTAGCCGACGAGGCCACAGGGGAGCCACTCATTGCCAGTATTACGGCTACGGCTTTCGCTACGGCCTTGCCTACCAACCCGCAGGGAGAACTCGCCGCACTCTTTGCCTTCGGGGAAGAAACCTCGCTCGATTTCAGCGCAACAGCAGCGGGATACGTGCCCACGAATGGCAGTATAAACTTTGCGTCCAACAGCGTGCAACGTATTGAAGTACCCATGCGCAAACAGGCGCACAAAGAGGCAGTCGCTACGATGCTTTCCCTGCCTGAACCCATAGTGCCTTCTGCGCAGCCTACCCTCGCTCGCACAGAAACAGACGACGGACAAGAACTACGTGCTTTCACATTCTACGTAGTGGATAAAGAAAGCCGCGCACCACTCGCCGCTACCCTTGCCCTAAGCCTCCACGAACAATCCCTGAGCCTCTCGACCTCGGCAACCGGTAAAACGGCTATGCTCACTTCGGCAACAGAAAATTACCGGGTAGTGGTAGAAGCCAATGGCTACGTTCCGCTCACTACGACCCTTACCGGCGAGCGCGATGTGTTGCTAGAAATAGAAAAACGTGCGGCGAAGGTATGGGCAAGTGCCACTCCTTCTGCCGAACTGTTGAACGCTGCACGCCCCATTCCCACGCAGCAAACTAGCCCTACGGACGACGCGCAGACGCTGTATGCCCTGCTCGTCCGTGTGCAGGATGCTACTACACAGCGCGTGCTACCCCAAGCCGATGTGCGCCTCGCCCTT
>CAYUJH010000168.1:0-5017 GCA_964444995.1 uncultured Roseobacteraceae bacterium
CAGAAGGAGGCACGACCACGAGCGCACCAGCGTACATATCCTTGCTTGTTTTCCGAGGCGATCTGAGGAGCGGAAAGGCTGGTTGCCAATGTTTCTCCAGCGCGTCTTGCACCGTGCGGATAGCACCGTGCGCGTACACCGGCCCAATGCTGCCTTCTAGCCCGGAAAGAAGACGCTGCGCCTTGCCAAGTGCGTAGCCCACTAGCACGCTTGCCTTGCCTTCGCGGCTGTTTCGCAGCCACCAATCGTTGATTTCTGCAAAAATAGTTGCCTGCGGTTGCCAACGAAAAACAGGCATTCCGAAGGTGGATTCGGTAACAAAATGATGGCACTTTATAGGTTCAAATGGGCTACAAATGCCGTCGGCTTCGAGTTTGTAGTCGCCCGAAACGACCCACACTTCGCCTTTGTAGGCTACGCGCACCTGCGCCGAGCCAATAATATGCCCGGCGGGGTGCAGAGAAACCTCTACGCCGTTGAGGAAAATCGTTTCGCCGTATTTCAGCGTTTGCAGGCGAATATCGTTCCCCAAGCGCAATCGCATAATTTCTTCGCTCTGCTCGTGGGCGAGGTAAAAAGCGTGGCCGCGTCGGGAGTGGTCGGCGTGGGCATGGGTAATAATAGCACGGGCAACATTTCGCCACGGGTCTATATAAAAGCCCCCCTGCTCGCAGTAGATGCCTTTTTCTGTAAATTGGAGTAACATACTCGGTGGTTTATAGTTTTTTTCGTATCTTCAAAACGAACCTATCCGCGTTTTGAGGGCTTACTAAGAAAGTGTTTCTTTGTTGTACGAAATAAATCTTACTGGTTAACAATATGTTTTCAGGCGTTACTTTTTTGCTTCTAGTCCTTATGGCAACTTCCGTAGTGATATGGGGCATGTATCTCATTCATAGCCGTACAGCACTATCTAGTGGCGATATAAGAGGGTTAGAAGAAGTCAGCGAAGCGCAAGTCATTCGCTATGCCGTGAAGGCGGGGGGGCGGCTTTCCATCGCCTCGCTTTGCATGAAAGCGGATATTTCGACCGAACAAGCACAGGAAAAACTTGAAAAGTTACAAGAAAAAGGCGTTTTTGAAATGTACGTCAACGAAAGCGGTACGGTCTATTACGAGTTGATAGACAAAGACTTACTGAAAAAATAAGTTGAGCAACGCACGAAGCTATCCTCCGCTCACGGGCGGAATAAATACAATTTTGTCGGTAGGGGAGAGCGTTTGCTCATGTGCGGCATACTCTTCGTTTACAGCTACTTTCAGGTAGGTAAGTGCCGAAAGTTCGGGATGCGTTTCGGCTACGTGGGCTAATAAATCGCCTACTGTGGCTTGTTCGGGAAGTTCGCATACATAGTGCGTATTGCCGATGAGTTCGCGGGCAATGCCGAAGAGTTGAACCGATATTTTCATAAAACAGACAAGGCTAGATGGAAATGATGTAAACATACGAAATTTGCAAAAACTGACCTATCGAGCTAAAAAACGTTCTCAAAACTCACTGAGCCCTTAAATCATATAAATCTTGTTATATTTACGCTATCAAGGCTTTTATACCAAGATAATGCTGCTGTGCGTTGGTAAGCAGCAAATCGTTCATCGAAAAAAAATATACACTTTTGAATTTCTTTGACCTAATCAGCAATATTGGGGTACGCCCAGAGCAGTCGGAAGGCCTTCGGCGACGTATCATGGTTAGCAATCGCCTTGCCATGCTTCTGCTTGTGCTCGCCTCGTTCTATGTTATATTCACTTTGGCAAAAGGGCTAGGGACTTTCATAATCCCTTTGGCAGGTCTGCCTTTTTGCTTCTTCGTTCTGCTATTTAATTACTTGGGCTATCAGCAGCTTGCGCGTGTTACCGTAAGCCTAATCCCTATGCTCGTAGCTACGCTGTACCATGCAGCCGTCATGCAGCCCGACGAAGACCCCGTCATTGCCTCGTATATCTTTTCGGTTGGTTACTTTGTAATACCTTTCGTTCTGTTCGATTTCGATGAGCTTGGGAAGCTCATGTTTACGCTCGCTTGCTCCGCAACTATGCTGTTATCGGTTCGGTATTTGAATAAGTATGTTGATGTAGTCATGGATAGTTCGTACGCACGCACCCCCCTCTACGAATCGATTGTTATCTCTTTTACCTGCATCATTATTACAGCAATTCTGCTCATTTTGCTCTATACCAACAAAGCCGCGGAGCGCAATAATCAAAAACTGCTCGACGAGATGGAGAGCCAAAATCGGAGTTTATTGTCTTCCAAACAAGAACTGCAAAATTATATTGAGCAGGTAAACAGAAACAAAAAGCGCGACGAGGAGCGAAGCTGGGAAGCCGAAATGCTCGCTAAGTTTGCGCTTTTGCTGCGTACCTTCGACCATAATTTGGAACTGCTTTGCGATGAACTGCTCAAAGATTTGGTCAAAAGTTTGGAAGCTGCGCAAGGGGCCATCTACTTAATTGGCACGCAAGAAACCGCCCCTTCCACCTCCTTAGCACATACCCACACCGATGAGGAGGGCGATACCCAATTTTTGCGAGGGGTTTCCTGCTATGCCCACGATAGAAAGCGTTTCTTTGAGCGCACAATCCTGCTCGGAGAAGGCTTGGTAGGGCAGAGTTTTTCTGAGAAAGAAATTTTGTATATCACCGAAATTCCTACAGACTACTTTGAAATTGCTTCTGGCTTGGGTCAGTCCAAGCCTACGTCGCTGCTTGTTGTGCCGCTTATTGCCAATCAACGCGCTGTAGGTGTGTTAGAGATAGCGTCTTTCTTCGAAATGGAAGCCTTCCAACGAGATTTTATTGAGAAGTTAGCAGAAAATATCGCCTCTGCTATCTACAATCTCACAAATAACGTACAGATGCAGGTATTGCTCGAAGAGGTACAGCAACTCAACCGAACCTACCGCAAACGCGAGAAAGAACAGCAAACAAAAATTCACCTGTTAGAAGAAGAACGCGCCATGCTTGCCCAAAAAGAACTGGACTATTTGAAGCGCATCAAGGAACTCAAGGCGGGGTGAGCCTACATGTCGTCCTGCTTTGCCGAACTTTGCGGCACGATTTCGCGGGACACGCAGTGCTTTTTCCCAAGCATCTAGGCACGTGCGCACCTGCAAAAAAATGTACTTTTCCTTGAATTTCTTACTTCGTTTATCGGCATAGCATTTCCAAAATTCGTCCTTTTTTTATACCTTCCCACTCTTTGGCGTGTTTTTTAGTCCGAACGGCGCAAAACGTGCCCAATTTTTTCATGTTATACCCTTAGCCCTACGCAGGTATGCAAGCCATGCAACACGAATACAATGCTTTAATAGACTCGCAAGAAGCCTCCCATCCCATTTCGGCAATGGCTATGCTCGACCGCATCGGTTTGGCTATAGGCTTGGTAAGCGTACATGGTGAGGTGCGGTATATGAACAAAAAATTCATCTCCATGCTAGGGCTGCCTACCGAAGAAACATCGGCACATGTGCCCGTTAAGTTGTTTTCAGAAAGCTACTGGCAAACGCCCGATATGGTGCGCCAAGCGGTGCACACGGCTCTATACGAAGGGCAATGGCAAGGAATTTTGACTACGCAAGCCAACTTAGAAGTACAGGCCTACTTTTCTATGGTTAGCTTTAAAGAACGGCGACTTTTGCAAATTACCTTGCAAGCACCGCAAACACCTGCGCATACACCCGCACCAGCCGCCGTGCCCCCTCCCGACGAGCATCAGTTCTTCGCCAAGTGGCTCGATACCCTGCCAACTCCCGCTGTGTTGAGCAGTGTGGAGCATCCTACGCACTTTTTATATGTGAACCCAGCCTTTTGTAAGTTGGTGGGCTACCCAAAAGAAGCGTTGCTGGCAAATCCGAGCCGCGTACAGCAGCTTTATGGTGCCTCGGTTGTTGAGTTTCCACTTTCCGCCCGCCTTGAGGCCTTGCTCGGCTACACCAAGAAACTACTGCACGACCTCCCCCTGCAACATGCCGAAAAGCGCATCTTGTTTTGCGACGTACATTCTACGTTTCTGGAAATGGGAGGACAGCCTTACTTAGTTACCTATTTTCAGGACGTAACCGACCGGCACATCGCCTTGCAGACTTTGCCAGTGCTAGAAGAAGAAATTACACTTACTCAACAAATTTCACAAACTTGTACGTGGCGCTGGAATTTGCAGACCGGCCGCGTAGAATGGTCGGAAGGAATGTATGCCTTGCTCGGGGAAACACCGCAGGGTAAAAAGCCTGCAAACAAGGTAGTGTTCGATAAAATAGCGCCCAAAGACCGTGGGCGCATCATGCAGCTACTCGACACAAGCATCGAGCGCCTTACATCGTTTGAAACCTTTTTATCGCTGCAGCCTTCGGAAGGGCGCACAGTACCGATAAAAATGTGTGCCAACGTATTAGAAAATCAGGAAGGCCAAGGCGTTTTATTTACGGCTATCTTGCAAGATATTTCGCTGTTAGAAGAAACAAAAAAAATGTTTGTCAAGAGTGAAGATATCCGAAAGAAAACGGCAAGTATGTCGCACACGGCGTATTGGCAGATGGACTTGGGCATGGGCAAAACGGAGTGGTCGGAGGAGGTGTATCGGCTGTGTGGTTTGCCTGCGGCTCCTGTACGTTTTACCCGCGACGATTTTCACGCGCTCGTTCACCCCCGCGACAAGGAAACCCTTGAGGCTACGCTCTCAGAAGCGCGGCAACGAAAGCAAGGATTTACCGCTGAATATCGTATTCTGTTAAAAGACGGTTCTTTAAAATATTTACTCGAAAAAGCCGAAATTGCCGCACATCCGGAAAATACTCAGGGGCAATCGTTGCAAGGTGTCATTCAAGATGTTACTTCACATAAAGAGGTTGAAAATGAATTGAAATACCAAGAGTTTTTATTGCAAAATGTGAACGACGCAGTAATTTCGACCAACCTGCGCATGGAAATTAAGAGCTGGAACAAAGCAGCCGAAGAAATTTATGGTTGGAAAAGTGAAGAGGCACTGGGTAAAAAAATTACAGAGCTGCTCAACATC